>JAACEL010000112.1 GCA_011682535.1 Nitrospiraceae bacterium
TTGCGTAACACAACGTTACATGCGTTTGTGCCGGGGAGCAAGCTCCCCTCGGAAAAAGCGGCAGCAAGCCACCCAACTTTTGTCGGTGGCGTCATCTTTGGACGATCTTCAATCGTAAAACCCGAAATAACCCTGCTATTTCTGTGGTTTTGCTCAATCGGATCGCCTTAGGTTATTTATTCTCATCCTAACCTCTTCCGTTCTTCAACTAAGAGTCCCAAGTCGGTCTGCTTGGGTCCGAATTGCCGGATAACTCCGCCGTGGCGCGCGGGGCAAGTTCAGCCTCGTCCCCATGCCAAACACGACACTCACCTGTTCGGTGCCGGCGTGGCTGAGCGTAACCCAGGCATCATCGGGCACTTCGAGCGCGCCACAATACGCCACCCGGCGTTCGGGGTTGGGTGAGTTGATGTACTGGGGCCAGCGACTTCGGGCAGAATGAATGGGACTATCTACGAGAGTATGCGGTTTTCTTTAGGGTGTTTTGGGTACAAGTCATGGCGTGCATACACAGGTCTTCTATCGTCAAGGGCTTATGTCGGCTGGGTATTGAGCCCGGCGATGTCGTCTTTTTCCATACGTCGCTCCGGAGTTTTGGTGCAGAAATCGCAGGTGGGGCAACCACGGTAATTGATGCCGTCCTCGAGGCGGTTTCGCCAGGCGGCACGGTCGGTGTTCCTGCGCATGGCGCCATGGAAAGCGGCCCATTTGAGCCGAATGAGGCTCCGCTGTACAGTTCCCTGGGCTTGCTGCCCCGGGTTTTCGTCAAACGTCCCGGCGCGATTCGCAGTTTTCACCCGACGCATTCTGTAGCGGCAATCGGACCGGAGGCAATGTCCTTGCTCAAAGGCCACGAACGATGCACTTCGGGCGTTGGCGCCGGTTCGCCGTGGGATAAACTGCGCCGGCGCCCACGCGGAAAAGTGGTTCTGTTTGGGACAGGGATCGAGCGTGCTACTCTCTTCCATCTTGCCGAAATACTGGCCCCGGCGCCTTATGTTGGCGTACCATTCCGTGAAGACGGTCCTCGAACTCTGAACGCCCGCTTACCGGGAGGGGAGCTTGCACACGTGTCGCTTCGCGACAATCCCGGCTGCGCCGATGGCTTTGCCCACTTGAAACCGCTTCTGCGTGAATGCGGGCTCCTGATTGAAACCAGCGTCGCGGCGGCGAGTGTGTCGGCTTTCAGCGCCGGTCCGGCAGTAGACGTAGCCGTGGATGCGTTGCGGCGCGATGGTCTCTTCCTGCTGGCAGGTCCGGACCATTGTGATTTCTGCCGCCGCGCATACCGGTACGCTACAGAGAAGGAGCACGGAGATGCCAAGGCAGACTGAAGTTGGGCAATACCTCATCAAACGGCTGACACAGATGGGCTTGGGGCATGTTTTTGGCGTCCCGGGCGACTATGTGCTCCGCTTCTACGACATGCTTGTGGCGAGTCCCCTGGGGTTGGTCTGTACATGCACGGAGGCCGGGGCGGGCTTCGCCGCGGATGCCTACGCGCGCATCAACGGGTTGGGAGCCGTCTGCGTTACCTACTGCGTTGGCGGGTTCAACACGCTGAATGCCGTGGCGGGCGCCTATGCCGAGCGATCCCCGCTTGTCGTCATTAGCGGTGCGCCCGGGGTCCAGGAACGCATCGGATCGCCGCTCCTGCATCATCGCGTGCGAGACTACCGCACCCAACAAAGCGTATTCGAAAAAGTGACGTGCATGGCGGTGGCGGTGGACAACCCCCAGACCGCTCCAGCCCAAATCGATGAAGCGCTGGCCGCTTGTGTTCGTCACAAGCGGCCAGTCTACCTGGAATTGCCGCGCGACATTGTGGCGCAGCCGTGCGCGGCGCCGGGGCCTTGGCGCCCCAAAGGGCCGACTACGGACCCGGATGCGCTCGCGGAGAGCATCGACGAAGCCAACGCGCTGCTCGCCCGGGCGAAGCGCCCGGCCATACTGGCGGGTGTCGAGATTCATCGGTTTGGCCTGCAACGTGAACTTGAGCGGCTGGTCGAACGAACGGGCTATTCCATAGCCGCGACACTGCTTGGGAAATCGGTGATCGCTGAACAACACCCGCAATACCTCGGGGTCTACGCGGGCCGAATGGGACGTGGCGGCGTCCGAAAGGCCATCGAGACGTCGGACTGCTTGTTGATTCTTGGCGCCTTCATGAGCGACATCAACCTGGGAATCGGGTCGGCTCATCTGGATGTGTCGAAAGTGATCTACGCCACGTCGGAGCGGGTTGCCATACAGCGACACCACTACGAGAACGTCGGACTGAAGACATTCATCGAGGGGTTGGCCGCACGGCCCTCGCGACGCAGCAAGACCCACCCGGGCAAACCAGCTCCGCCGCCAAAGCCCTTTCGTCCGAAGCCCTCCGAGCCGATTACGGTACGGCGTTTCTTCCTCCGCATGAATGAGTTCATCGACGATGACACGGTGGTCATCTGCGATCCGGGAGACAGCCTCTTTGGCGCCATGGACATGACGGTGCATCGGCGCACGGAATTCATGAGCCCCGCCTATTACACCTCAATGGGCTTCGCGGTCCCGGCTGCGCTGGGGGCGCAAGTCCGCAACCCCCGGTTGCGCCCAATCGTCTTCGTTGGCGATGGTGCTTTTCAGATGACCGGGCAAGAGCTGTCTAGCATCGTGAGGTACGGTCTTGACCCGATCATCTTGGTGCTCAACAACAAGGGATACACGACCGAGCGCTTCATCAACGATGGTCCCTACAATGACATCTGGGAGTGGCGGTATGACCTCTGGCCGCAGTTGCTGCAAGCGGGCTGGGGCGTCGAGGTGCGCACGGAAGGGGAACTTGAAGCAGCGCTCGAACACATACACCGAAGAACAGGCGGCCCCGCGATAGTCAACGTCCATCTCGATCCATACGATTGTTCAGAAGCGCTCAAACGCTTAGGCTCGTTCATAGCCCCTTTGGCGCACAGCGGAGCAACGCAGTGAGAGTCCATTGTGCGCTCATCCAGTGGATGCATAGTGGAAAGCAAGACATGAAATTGGGCTAAGGGCTGGTTCGACCCATCCAAACGGCCAAGCGACATTCTCGTTCCATATCCGCCTCCTCAGTACTTGCCAAGAATCGTGTGTTGACGGCGCCTCATCTGGACTCGGCAGGCGCCAGAGCTTGTGTGCGCTGGTCCGAGGCCACCATTTCATTTGGGAATCCCATTTTGGGCCATCCTGGCGCAAGACGCGGCCATATGGGCACACTTTGCAGGCCTGAGATGGGACTAGTAAGGGCAAAGGCGGATGGGCGCTTCCTGTGTTATGCTCATTTCCGGCACACGTTTGGTGCGGGTAAGGCGGGTGGGCCCAAATCCGCGCGTAAGAATGGGCCACGGGGAACGAACGATGTCTCTTATGCTCCTTGGGGCCTGTGGTAACGAGTCTATTGCGGAGTTCGGAATGCGGAGTGCGGAATTATTTGCCAGCAGGCCGCTCTTGACAGGAACGGTATTCCGCAATAGAGCAACCCGTGGGCGCGTTTCGCGTGTCCAACGTCTCCAATCGGCGACTCGGCCTGTTCTTGCCCGTGAATTTGGGGTGGAACATCCTGGTTGTTTTCCTGCGCCTGGAGCTTGCTGATGAGCACCTCTACAACGAAGGCTTTCTTGGTCGGCCTTATCGTCGTGTTGGTATTGATGAGCGTGTTCCGGCCGAAAGCCGCGCATCCGTTACGGGACGATCAGACGGTCGTGACCTTTGCCTTTTGGGGGAGCTACACGGACTGGGCGATGATTCGCGAGATTGTAGACCTCTTTCACGCGAGCAACCCCGATATATGGGTCAAGATGAAATATGTTCCCGCCAACTACGGGGATATGATTCAACTCATGCTCTCGAGCGACGTTGCGCCCGATGTTTTCATGATGGAAGATGAACCGATTCCCGCGTTCGCCGAGTACGAGAAATTCGCCGACCTAAGCCGCTTTGTATTGGCTCCCGACTCCCCCGTGGATTGGGAAGACGGCTTCTGGCCCACGGCTACTGCGAGTTTCACATATGCGGGTCAAATCCTGGGCCTTCCTATCTGGGGCGGAAACAACCTCATTTACTACAACCGGTCCATGTTCCGTGAACTCGGCGTGCCCTTTCCCGAAGACGACTGGACCATGGACGAGTTCGTGGACACCTGCAGGGCACTGACGCGCGATCTGGACGGGGATGGCGTGGTGGATACCTATGGATTTTCACTGCCTTCGTATTGGCTGTACTTCTTGCCCTTTACGTGGACACTCGGCGCCAGTTACTTGAATGCGGACTTCACCGACTGGGCCTTTGTGGGCCCTGAAGCGGTAAACGCCACACAGTTCTACCGGGATCTTCGATACAAGTATCGCGTCTCTCCGGCTGTGACCTGTGCCTTGCCAAATCTTCAGAACCGCATGGAGGGAGCCCTGTTCGAGATCGGACGCATCGGGATGATGACCGGGGGATCGTGGTCCAGTCCCGGGTTATTGCGGGGCGGGGTCGATTTTGATGTGGTTCACATTCCGTTCGGTCCCTCGGGCAAGCGGTATACCCGCGTGACGTGGGACGCGCTGTGCATGTTTTACAAGTGCCCTCATCCGGAGGAGGCGTGGCGGCTCATGGCGTTCTTCGCCTCGGAGGAAGCGCAGGGAATCGTGGGACGGTACACACGTTCCATTCCCGCGCTGAAGGCGAGCGCAGACACGTTCATAAGGCCAGACAACGGGTGGAGTGAAGAGAAGTTCATCGAGGCGATGGAGTACGCGCGGCTCCAGCCTATCACGAAAGAGTTCATGCGCATGTTCCAGGTGGTGGACGCCGCCTACAACAAGCTGCTGGCAAACCGTATCTCCGCTGAAGACGCCGTGAAGATGATGGCAGCAGGCGTCTATGACGAACGTGACCCGATATTTCCCATTTTGGAGGGAAAATGATCAGCGCCCAAGCCAGACACCGTTGCCGCGTCCAGCTTCAAGGCTACTTGTTTATCGCCCCGTGGCTGTTGGGCTTCTTTGCTTTCGTCGCGGGGCCGATGCTCTTTTCAGTTCTCCTCGGCTTCTACCAATGGAATGGCATCACGCCGTTTGACGCCAGTCATGCGTCCTTTGTGGGCCTGGACAACTACGGGCGGATGTTTCGCCACGATCCGCTCTTTTGGAAATCGCTCTGGAACACCCTGTACTACGCGGGCTTCAGCGTCCCGCTTGGCATCTGTGTGTCACTGCTACTTGCGGTGCTGCTAAACGTCAAGGTTCGGGGGATAGCCTTCTTCCGCACGGCCTACTACATTCCACACGTGGTGGGTGGCGTCGCCACCATCATGATGTGGTCGTGGGTCTTTAACCCGGATTTTGGGGGATTGAACCTCATCTTGCACAAGACGGGCATTGTCGCGCTCGGCCAGTGGGCCATCGATACAGTGCCCGGCGTCAAGACCTTCCTGGACAACCACAATATCGCTTGGCCCCCCCTTTGGCTCGCGGATGCGTTCTGGGCCAAGCCTGCGATAATCATTATGAGTATCTGGGGGGCCGGAGCGGGGATGCTGATTTACTTGGCAGGCCTCAACGCGATTCCCAAACATCTGTACGAAGTCGCCGAAATTGACGGGGCGGGACGTGTCCGGCAGTTTTTCGCAATCACGATTCCAATGCTCACACCCACGATTTTTTTTCATCTAGTCATGAACATTATCGGATCCTTTCAGGTCTTCTCGCAGGCGTACCTAATGACTGGGGGCGGTCCGGACAATGCCACTTTATTCTACGTGCTCTATCTTTACCAAAAAGCGTTCCAACACTTCGAAATGGGCTATGCGAGTGCGTTGGCGTGGGTACTGTTCGCTATCATCATGATGCTCACGCTCTTGGTAATTCGCTCGAGCCGGCTGTGGGTTTACTACGAAGGGGAGAAGAACTAGATGGCAAGAGTGCAGCCTAACTTTTGGGGGTTTAAGAACCGGCGCAAACGCGTCCGGAAAGTCTTGACCCTTATATTGCTCTGCTTGCTTGCCCTGGTGTTCATCCTTCCGTTTTATTGGTCGGTGGTGGCGTCGCTCAGTAGCCTGGCAGATGTATACGCTTCGCCCCCCAGGTTGTGGCCGAGCACGTTAAGCGTGGGTAATTACAAAGCGGCCATGACCGTACTCCCTTTTCACCTTTTTATCTTTAACAGTTTCTACATTTCCCTATTCAGCGTCACCGGGCAGGTTCTGTGCGCTTCCCTGGCGGGTTTTGGGTTCGCCCGAATGCGGTTTCGTGGCCGAGACGCGTGGTTTGTCGTGCTCCTTGCTACCATGATGCTGCCGGCGCAAGTCACGATGATTCCTCACTATCAGATCTTCCGTGCCCTTGGATGGCTCGATTCGTTCAAGCCACTCATCGTTCCTTGTTTCCTCGGTGGGGCTCAGGGCGCCTTCTATATCTTTCTCATGCGCCAGTTTTTCAAGACCATTCCTGTAGAGCTTGA
Source organism: Nitrospiraceae bacterium (assembly GCA_011682535.1). Lineage (GTDB taxonomy): Bacteria > Hydrogenedentota > Hydrogenedentia > Hydrogenedentales > SLHB01 > JAACEL01. Next base: position 6,466 of record JAACEL010000112.1, read on the forward strand.
GGAGGCGGCCCGGATCGATGGGTGTTCAAGTTTCCGAATCTATTGGGACATCATGCTTCCGTTGGCTATGCCCGCCGTGGCCGCGGTAGCGGTGTTGGGTTTTATACAGCACTGGCAGGACCTCATGCGGCCGTTGATCTACCTGAGCAGTCACGAACTGTTCCCCGTGTCGTTGGGGCTCAATATGTTTCAGAGCATGCATGGAGGCAGGCCCCAATACATGCTCGCGGCGTCCAATCTTACGCTGATTCCCATACTGGTTGCCTTTTTCGCGGCACAAAAGTACTTCGTCGAAGGCATCACGCTAACCGGGTTGAAGGGCTAGAGAGCCGGCCAGAAACCCCCATGGAGCAGTTTAGGGATGAGATGCGCTCTTTAGAATCAAGCACGTTGAACTCGTTTCCTTGGAGGTAAGAGAAGATGAAGTACAGTGTTACAAGCGTGATATTGCCCGACCTCGACGTGATGGCGAGTTGCCGCCTATTGCAGGAGTTGGGATACGACGGCATTGAATGGCGCGTGCGCTACACTGATGCCGCGGCGAAGGGCAAGGGATACAGCATCTGGGGAGAACATAAGGCGGACTTGTCCCCGGACAATCTGGCGGAGCGGGCGGATGAGCTACTGCGAATCACATCAGACCATGGACTCCAAATCCCCTGCATTGCTTCTGCTGCACAGGCTGACGACCTCGAGCAAATCAAACGCCTGGCAGACGGTGTTGCTCGGATGGGTGAGATTCCCGTTCGCCTGATTGCGCCCCGAGGATACGATGGGTCTGAGCCCTATCCCGATCTCTACGAGCAAGCTCTTGCCGCTTTTGCAGAGGCCGTCGAGTTCCTACGGCCCTACGGCATCAAGATCCTCATCGAAATCCACTCGGGTACGATCCTGCCTAGTGCGTCCACCGCGCACCGGATTGCGTCGAACTTCACTCCTGAGGAAATGGGCGTGATCTACGACGTCAACAACATGGCCAAAGACGGCTTCGAGACCTTCCGTCTCGGGCTCGAACTGCTGGGTCCGTATCTCGCGCACTGCCACGCCGGGGGATGGTGGCCCAAAGCGGTCGGCCGCCGCGATGATGGCGCGCTCGACTGGGGCTACGAAGGCTGTGACCTGGCCGACAGCATCTTGGATATCCCGCGGTTCATGGGTGATCTCAAGGCGGTAGGGTACCAGGGATTCATCTCGATTGAGGACTTTCGTGAAATGGACCATCGGCAGAAGCTTCGCCGACAGATCGAATACCTGAGGACTATCGAATGGCCGTGCGCGTTGAACAAGCCGTAATCGGAATCATTGGCACGGGCCGGATCGCACAGAACCAGCACTTGCCCAATACCTTGCGTGCACCGCACATCCGGCTGAAGACGGTGTGCGATCTGCAGGAAGATGTGCTGCACGCAGTGCAGACAAAATATGCCATCCCGAAAGCCACAACTGACGTTGCCGAGTTGTTGGCTGACGAGGAGATCCAGGGCGTCATCGTAGCGACGGAGGAGGGGACGCACGCTGAGCTGACTATCCAGGCGCTGAATGCCGGCAAACACGTTTACGTAGAGAAACCGCTGGCAGACACAAACGAAGCGTGTGCGGCAGTCGTGGAGGTGCAGCGGCAGACCGGCAAATTCGTGGCCGTGGGATTCAACCGGCGATTCGCTCCCGCGTACCGAAAAGCCAAGGAGATACTGAAGAGACACGGTGGGGCCTGGAACATTTCCTACCGTATGAGCGACAACTACTGTCTGGGCTGGGGCAAAGAGTGTGGCTACCCGCCAGGGGTCCGGGTGGTCCACGAGGTTTGCCACGTCTTTGATGTACTGCGGTGGCTCACGGACTCGGAAGTCGAGTCGCTCTACTGTGTGGCGTCCCGTCCAGACGACGAGATGATCGTGTTGAAGTTCGCCTCTGGCTGTGTTGCGGCGATCATGAATTCTGGGTACGCGACGAGGGATTTTCCGAAGGAGCGGATGGAAGTTATCTGCGCCAACGGTTCTCTAACGGTCGAGGAGTTCGTTGAACTGCGGACGTTTGGCTTCGGGGACTTTGATCCGGTGTATCGCTTCGCCGGGCACACCCATCCCGACGGGGAATATGGCTACCGTGCACTCCTCGAAAAGGAGGGCGCCTCCGTGCTGTACGCCTTACGCCGTGCACAATGGGAGTTGACTCAGGAGCCGGCGGAGAAAGACGATCCGTTCAAGGAAGCGGAATCGGCCTACTTCGCCAAGTGGCATGGCGCCAGGCTGCCGCACATCAGTTATGCAGTCGACAAAGGGTGGATCGCGTCTATCGAGCACTTCGCCCAGTGCATCCAATCGGGCCATAGACCCGAAAACGCATCCGCCGAAGATGCGTATAAAGCCTGTCTTTTGAGCCAAGCGGCCCTCCAGAGCCGTGAGGAGCGCCAAATTGTCTATCTCAATTAGGGGAGGAACTCAAAGGGGCCGTAGCGAGTCTTACTTATCGAGTGTTGCCTTCGCGCGCTGGTGTTTTTCGAGGATGATCTCGGCTGTCGCGGTCCAGACAAAGGCGTTCGGATTATCGTTGTGCCCTGCTAGGTGCGGGAGGCGGTCCTAACCATTGAGGAAATCGTTCATGAAAGTATTCAGGTACTTCACTCTTGCGTGTGTCGTGCTTCAAGTTTTGATCGGAGTTGGCTGCAGCCAAGAAGTGCCTTCAAGTCGTTGGCGGGACGAGGGCACGCCCGCCAGCAGGGGGCTCGCACAAAGCACCGGCGGAAAGGCTTTGGTTCAATTTCCTGTGGAGTTGACCGTTGAGAATCCCCTTTCACGGCAACAGCGGATAGCCCTTGTGGAGGGCGGCTTCCCACTGCCAGAAGCGGCTGTAATGTCTGTCGAAGCGCTCACCTTGACGGACTCAGACGGCGGGGCGATCGTCGTTCAAGCGCGCCCGCTGGCCTATTGGCCAGACGCTTCGGTCAAGTGGGTAGCGCTTGTGTTCTACCTCGATGAACTTCAAGCCGGTGAGCGGCGCAGCTTACGGTTGGGACGGACAGATGCGCCGGACAGGGCCGAGGGGGATCATACGGAAAACATCCCAGATCATGGCTTGCTTTTCGAGCTGACCAGACAAGATGGGATCCACTCTTTCCACTCGGAAAAAAGCTCTTGCCGGTATGCAGGAACAATCTGCGCTGAGTATCTTCACGAAGGTTTTTTTGATGGCCGGCAAGGCCAGACCGAAGCGACGATTTCAGTCACTCGCTTCCCTGCAATCTCCGCGGTCCGATACCGTGTGGGACTGAAGCAACTCGTCAATGGCGATAATTGGGACGCACTTCGATTGGTCTTGCCGCATCCCTATGCTCTGGTGCATCGCGCCAAAGAGATGGGCGCACGGGTGAGTGCGCTGGATGCCACGCATGTCGAAGTGGGGCTGATTGAGCAAGCAGAGGAACCCGTTGATCGGGGTGTTGGGCGGCGCTGGGAGATATGGGGCTATGACGATCCGGACCTGTTTGGAGGCAGGCCGCTCAGACCGCGGTTGTCACCGCGCTATCTCCGGACGACGGGGGTACTGGGCGAATTCGTTGTTGACGCCCCTGAAGAGTGGGAGCGGAATTTCGAACGATCTTTCGAGAGCGTCTTCGCGCAACGCGATCGCGATCCGCGGAATTTCGGATGGCGCCATTACGGCAGTTTCTTCGATCGAAGGCCGGGGACCAGTCTGGCGTATTTTGGGTACGTCAACCAGGAGTATGACCCCGCGACAGCCCTGGTACTGGCTTACGCGCGAACCGGGAACCTGGCCTACTTGGAGCACGCGGAAGATCTGGCCTGTCTTTTTCGTGACATGTGTCTCAGTCCGGAGGGTGGCGTCTATCAGCATCGTGCTACGATCCATGCCGGGGACGCGCACATTATCTCAATAATGAAAAATACCTTGCGAAAGAGAATTCTCGCGCATCCTTCTTATGCGGCGACTTCGGATGCGCTGGGCGAGGTGGTCACGGCGTTGTACGGGGAACAGTACGGCGACCTGCGCGCGGCAGTGAAGAAAGTCCTGGAGCCCATAATCGACCGTCCTTTCGATGAGCAGCTCACCTATCTGGCGCAAGCGCTGGCGGCAGGGATCCTGGATGACATTCGCAATAACCTGAGAAATAAATTTGAGCGTCTCGACCCCAAGGAATTCGAGAAGCTGGACTTGAACAACAATATCCGGAGATGGTTCGAGTTCTATGCCGCTGACGAGCGGGTTAAAGCGTTGGGATTTACGGATGTGGACAGCGATTTCGAGCCGTTCTTCGAGCGGTACGGCGGTTCTTGGGACGACTTCCCGGCATTTCACGTCGACCTTCGACCCGACCCCAAACGCCATGAGGGCGGACATTCTCTTGTAGAAATGCTCGTTTGGACCTACTGCTTTACGGGCGATGAAGGGCTGAGGGATGCGGCGCTTCGTGTAGCGCGGCACCAAATCGAGGTGATTTGTCCATTTGTCCTTGAGCAGAACCGGGGAGTCGTCGGCCACGCAGAGGCGACTCATACCCGGCAGCTTTCCTGGCCGCTAATAAACCTCGTGTCTTTATGGGAGTTGACGCAGAACCGGGATCCCGAACTGCACCGCCAGATCGTGGAAGTGGCACAACAGCTTGCCTATCAGCTAACAGAGAACAGGGTGGATCAACATCAGGGCGGGATCCATGCTGGAATCGGCATGGAAGCGCTCGCGCGCTACCACGAGAAAACCGGCGACGGCCGTGTTGCGCAATATTTAATAAAGTGGGCCCGGTATTGGGCCGCTACGCAATGGGAGGTCGGCCGGGGATTCCGGTACATTCGAGACAAGAATGGCTCGGCAGATGAGAGCATGACCGCGCTGGTTCTGTACGGGTTGGCCTACGCGCACGATCTCGCGCCGGAGGACGCTTTGAAAGGACGGGTTCTCGAGGCGCGCGATCTCCTACAAGGGAAACAGTCCGGCAGCTACGTCAAGATGTTCGCTCAAATGTACCGCAGTACGCCGCGCGCGCTGGCCCACATCGGCCAATGGGACGGCAATGAGTAGGGATCGGTTCAGCCACGGCTCGGCGGTTCTTCTCTCCCAGTGCTTGGATCCGTCCGTGTGGCTACTGGTTCGCTTCCAGCAGATCCTGCATTTCCTCACAGACGATTCCGGCCAGATCCAGGTCGAGCATTCCCTTCTCACTGATGAGCACTTCCGCCGTGGCGAAGCAAGCCCACACCACCCCAGCCTACGTTGTGCGCCCCGGCCTGCGCTTCTGGAAACACGACGAAGTGGAAACGTTTGTCAATAAGTGCCTGGGACATCTGGATGAGATCGAAGATCTGGTCCACGCTGCAGATCTGCACATGAAGATCGGTAAGGTGATTCCCGAGGCCGGCTCTGGCTTGCGGACCACGGTCCCGAGTTGCTGCGAGAAGTGGCGGTCGCCCGGCTCACCGCATGAATGTCTTGATCTGGCGGCATCTACACGCTCTCGCGGCGAGCAATGGTGAGTGATGCGGGCTAG
>JAACEL010000479.1 GCA_011682535.1 Nitrospiraceae bacterium
ACAGACTACGGCGAAGACGCGCCTCATTCCGAGGCGGAACAGGCCGTAGGCGGCGGTGACGGAGGCGGCGTAGAGCAACCCGTACAACGGGGCCAACGCCGGCCACGAAACCCCCAGCCATGCCCACACGAGGGCCACCGCCCCGATCAGATAGCGCTGGCGGCGCTGGATGGCGTTCAGCGGCACGGTGTCGAGGTTTTGGGGGAGGGCGTCCGGCGAGAACGCGTCCACGTCGGGCGCACGGCCCGCGTTGAACTCGTCTTCGACGTGCAGGAAGCCGGCCAGTTCGGGCGCCTGGGTGAGGTCGGGGTTCACATAGCCCCGGCCGCAGGCGAACATGACCGCGGGGCCGAACAGGCGCTGATAGAAGTAGGCCGTGCCGCCCCAGTTGGACACGTAGGTCATGCCGGTCACGGCGGCGCAAGCGAACAGAACCAGCGCGATCCGGGCGTCGGCGAAACGCCGTGTGCGCGGCGGTGGTTGCTGTGCGCCGGAGCCGCCGTGGGGCACGGACATCAGAAGGCGACCTTAATCGTCTCGGACCTGTCCGCGGGGAGGGGCTCTAGGCCGGTGAAGGTCTGGCGCGTCGCACCTTCGCCTACGTTGACGGTATACGTTCCCTTTTCAAACACCTTGGGGCGGTAGCTGTTACCGTTCATGCGGAGCGTGTAGACGACCTCGCCGTCCGACTCGTCGACGACTTGGATGACGGGGTCGCTCTGGCCGGCGACTTGGATGGTGGGCAGAAATCCGGCCGGCTTGCGGCCGTAGTTGTCTTCCTGATGGATGGTGAGCGGCCAGCCGGGATAGGGCTTCGCGTCCGGCGCGGTGATGTCGACGTTCCGGGGCCAGCATTCCATGGTGATCCGGCGGCTGGGCCGATGGAACTTAACGATGCCGAACCCGGCTGCGCGCGTGGTGAGTTTGTCGTGGTTCTCTCGTTTGTCCGGATTGGCGACCGCCCAAACCGTGACGGGGTTGCCGAACCCGTCGCGAAACTCGCCGGTGTATTCGGGCGCGCCGGGCTGGCGGTTCTTGCCGGGCTCGAGCGGCGCCCACCAGCGCAGGTAGAGGTTGGCGATCGAGGGCACGCAGAACGAGTAGCCCGCGTCGTTCCAGTCGTCGATGCCATGGTGGATGATGGTGGCGAGATGCTGGTCGCCCGCCAGCATGAAGGCGAACGACTTGCGGATCTCGCGCAATGCCTTGGCGCGGCCGGTCTGGGGCCAGCCGTTGGAGTCGAGGTCGGCGTGCAGGCGGTTGTCGCGAGTGCCGTGGATGTGGGCGCCGCCGCAGAAGATTGTCTGGGACAGCACCGCCTTCATGTCCGCGCCGGTCCAGTCGATTCCCCAATCGCGCAGGAACGCCAGTTGCCGATCGCCCAGCAGCTTCGCGCCGGGGACGTCGATGGACTTGGGGTCGTAGCCGGGATCGAGAATGTGGTCGGGCCGGGGGCCCATCTTCGGCACGAGGCCCTCCGGGCCCGATTTCCACTTACGGTCTTCGATGATGGCGAAACTGATCCGCCCCCAGGTCAGGGCGGTGTAGTAGACCGTGATGCCGCGATCGACGGGGGTGGGGTCGTAAGGGTCGGGTAAATGGCTGGTCTGGGCGCGCTGGGCTTCGTTGACATAGTCGGGCGGCATGAAATAGCCGCCGCCGGGTCCGGCGCTCGTGGCGGCTTTTTTGCCCGCCGCGCCCCAGAGGTTGGCCTGGCCGACGTCGTGGTCGTCGGGGATGCAAATGGTGGGCGTGTCGCGGATGATGTCGCCGAAGTCGCGGCCGAACTTGAGCCAGGCGGCGTAGTGTTTCCTGTGGTCATAGACTTGGTCGCCCGAGAAGAAGAGCAGGTCGGGTTGAAGTTTCTTGAGGTTTTCGACGATGTCGCTCTTGGGGATGTCGCCGCCATGCTTGCTGAGGATGGAATTGCCGGTGAACGCGGCGACGACGATCGTGTCCTTGTCGACGGGGTCTCTGCGTATGGTGCCGGTGTAGAAGGCGCTGCCGCCGTGGGCGACCCGGTAGCGGACCTCCTTCGACTGGTCCCAAGGCTCGATGCGGAACGGGGCGGTCCAGCCGCGCTCGATCACCTGCGTTCGAGCGGCTTCGCGCCATCCGTCCGGGGTCTCGATTTCTAGCCGCACGGTGCGGTCGGCGTCGTTCGCCAGGGGATAGAGCTGGGCGGTGAGTTTGAGGACGCCGTCATGGACGGTGTACAGCGCGAAGCAGATCACCTGGTCCTCGGAGACCTCGGGAATGGTGAGCGGTTGGGCGGATGTACCGGCCTGAAACGCGACCCACAGGACAAGTGCGACAGCGATGACAAGACCGTAACGGCCCTTGGACATTGTGCGTCTCCTCTCACTTGCCGGCGCGGGTGTCCGCGCCACGATCCCAGGGAGACAGGATAGCATGCCCGCGTTCGGGGCTGAAAACGCCTGTTTGTGTTGTGTTAAGGGGCGGTGCTAAAATGCGCAGATGTTCTTGGCCGAGGTGCAGAGCGGCGCTTTTTGTTCTCGAACCCGCCCTTTTTCACTCCGTGCCCGACGAGAACGCTCCGGCATATTTTCTGCTCACGGAGTGTTCGAGGAGAGAATCTCGCGGCGGAGTGTCCAAAACGCGAGATTGTGCGGGCGTGTCCGCGGCGGCGCCCCGATATGGAATTGATTACGCTGGAGCATACGCTTGCGGCGTTGGACGACATGCAGTACGAGATGGACTTGCCGGGCGGCGCGATCGAGCGTGCGCGCTCGGCGCAAGGCGCCATTGGAGACGGGCTGTGATTTACTACAAGACCTCCCAACCGATCCCGGGTAAAGGGGACGCTTGGATGTTCTACGAGTGCACCGATGAGAAGTCGGTGGTGCGTTATGTGACGTTCGTGCCGGCGACGGGTGAGGTGGAGCACGTGGCGGATCCCGTCGTGAAAAAACTGTACCGCCCGGAATTGCTTACGGACTCCACGCAAGAGGAGTTTGAGCAGCATTGGGCGCTGAAGAGCGACTGAGCGGGGTGATCCGCAGGTTCCTCACATTTGAGTTGAGTTGTTGACGGCAGCCGTGAGGCTGCGTTTCCTTCCCCGGCGATTGGGGTGGCCGTATTGTGCGGCGCCCGTGCGTGGTGGGGAGAAAGGATCCTTAGATGACGGAAAACAAACACTTCAATCTGGACATGACAATTGCGGACGCGATGACGGTGCACCCGCGCGCGGCAGAGGTCTTCGCGGCGTTCCATCTGGGCGGCTGCGCCCACTGTCACATCAACCAGGTGGAAACCCTGGGCCAGGTCTGCCAGGGCTACGGCATCGACGGGAGCACGTTGATTGAAGCGCTGGACGGTTTGATGGAATCGGCCGACGAGACGTCGAGTACGGCCTGAGCGGGTTCCCGCGTGGCGTGAGACGTTTGTGTGTCAGGTAGAGAGCCGGGTCGCCCTGGTTCCGGTTTCCGCGGGTGAGGTGTGTGTGCAATGCGTGTTGAAGTTCGCAGTCCCTATTCCAATGACTCTCTGCCCTGGTTGAAGGGCAATCTGCATACCCACACCGGCAACAGCGACGGACCGCGTCAGCCGCAGTGCACGGTGAACGACTACGCCGCGCGAGGCTATGACTTCCTGATGCTGAGCGACCATGACCGGCTGACGGACCCAGAGACGCTGGATGCGCGGGGCCTGACATTGGTGCCGGGGAACGAGATCACGGCCGATGGACCGCACTTGTTGCACGTGGACGCGCGTAGCGTCATTGCGCCAGATGCCGATCGTCAGACGGTGCTCGACGCGATCGCGGCGGAGGGCGGGCTCGCCGTGATGTGCCATCCCAACTGGGAGAAGGAATTCGCCCACTGCCCGCATGGCGTTCTGGAG
>JAACEL010000480.1 GCA_011682535.1 Nitrospiraceae bacterium
CAGGCGGTCTCGATTACGCCCTCGGAACCCGAGATTGTGAAGCGCCAATAGGCCGGGAGTTGATAACCGTGGCGGTCGGAACTGAGGTAGGAAACGTCGCCCATGGCGACCCCTTCGTTGTCCAGTTTGAGCATGATGGCGGCGCCGTCCTGAAAACTGGGGTGTTCGGGCAGCCGGGCGTTCCAGCCGCGGACGGCGGTGATCGCGGCGACGGTGCGGCCGGTAAGCCACGGAATGATGTCGATGGCGTGAATGGCGATGTCGTTGATAGTGCCGCCGTGCTTGCCATCTTCGAAGTTCCACATGGGACGCTTGCCGTAGAGCAGGGGGTGTTGACCCCAGAACGTAATCGCGTGCACCTCGCCGACCACGCCGCGTTGGAGCATGTCGCGCAGCGTGATGAATGGACCGAGGTTCCCCAGGTCGAGCATGCAGCCCACGCAAAGCCCCTTCTCATTGGCGAGGGCCTCGATCTGGTCCAGTTGCGCCAACGACGTGCACAGGGGCTTGTCGCACATCACGTGTCTGCCCCTCTGCATGGCCTGGATGACGCGGTCGCCGCGGATACCGAAGTAGTCGCCACAGGCGACGAGATCGCAGTCCATGCCGGACAGCATCGCGTCGTACGCCGTGTGCGTGACGGCGATCCCGAGTTTATCGAGAGTCTCGGCCGTCTCGGGATCTTCTTCGCAGACGGCGGTGATCTCGACATCCTCCCGCCCTTCGAGCAGGCGGTACAGGCTGAAAATGTGTCCGTGGCGGAAACCGACGAATGTGACTCGCAGACTCATGGCGTCCCTTCTCCGTAGGCGCTAGGCGCGGCCGTCTTTCGGCTTGCGGTGTTTTGCAGTGTATCAGATGGATTGCAGCGAGGAAACGTTCGAGACGGTTCCGGAATCGCCGGATAATTTCGCCGTGGTGCGCGGAGCAAGCAATCTACGATTGCCGCAACTACAGGCATCATCTGGCACTTCGGGCGCGCCACAATACGCCACCCGGCGTCCGGGGGCGGTTCCATATCCATGGTGGCGCATGTATGATGTTGGCGTTGAGTCAATAACGGACGGAGCGGGAGAGTGGACGATGACGTTTGCTGAGCGATTGGGTTGGGGACCACGCGACCGCGTGCTGATCTTTCATACGGACGACGCCGGGATGTCGCAGTCGTCGAACCTCGGCGCTATCGAGGCCTTGGAGCGGGGAGTGGCCCAGTCATGGAGCGTGATGGTGCTGTGTGACGGCGTGCCCGGCATCGCAGAGTACCTGCGCGCCCATCCCGGCGTGGACTCCGGCGTTCACCTTACGCTGACTTCCGAATGGGTGGGGCGCCGTTGGCGGCCGTTGAGCGGTGCGCCGGGGTTGCAGGATCCGTCGGGCCACTTGTGGCCCGACGCCGCGGGGGTATTGGCCCACGCGACCCCGGACGAGGCGGAGGCGGAGATTCGCGCGCAGGTGGCGCGTGCCGAGGAGCTTGGACTGCCCATTACGCACCTGGACTCCCACATGGGTGTGCTTCTCGCATCTCCGGCCTTCTTCGAGCGCTACGTCAAGATCGGGGTCGAGAAGGGGATCCCTGTGCTCGTGGCGCCGGGCGTGCGGGGTTTCGGGCGCTGGGGGCTGTTCGCGAGAAAGGCGTACCGCCGCTTGCTGCGAATGGAAGTGTACGACTTCCCCGGCCCACCGGCGCCTGCCGTGGAAAGTGTGTGGGACGCGGGATTGCCTGTGATCGACCGCATCGCCCCCGACATCTATGGCTGGGAAAAGAAGGACAAGTTCCGAAAGCTGACGGCGTTTCTGCGCTGGCTGCGTCCGGGGATCGTGGAAATTCCGGTGCATTGCTCGCTGCCCACCGAGGACTTCGCGCTACTGGAGGATTCGGGCGGCTCACGGCAAGGCGACACGCAGGTGATGGTTGATCCGGGCGTGCGGGCGCTGCTGGAGGCAGAGGGAATTGTGCTCACCACGTGGCGCGAGTTGATGGCGCGGCGTCAGGCCGCGGGCCGCCGTGCTATGAGTTTTCCGGCTCGCTGAGGAAGAGGCTGCGCTCACGTCTGAATTCAAGCGAAGCCAGATAGTCTTTCTGTGGGAACAGGGAGGGGGCCAGCAGCGTCAGGGCCGTGCGAGCGTAGCCTTCCGTGCGCCAGACCTGACACCGCCGATCGAGTGTCCGGCAGCGGTCACCCCGCAGCCACGCGAACACCATCGACGGTAGATGCCACGTGACGCTTCGGGCGACTCGGCCGAGGCACCGTAGCAGCAGCCCCGCGCGGCCACTGTTCCGGGCGTCGAACATAGCCAGATGCATCCCCCATCGGGACGACGCCCATCGAAAGTAGCCGTCCCGTAAGCGATGTGGCATAATCCGGTGGTGGACAGCAGCGTCCGGCGCGCTCCAGGTCTTGATCCCCGACCGAATCACCCGAGAGATGAAATCGGTGTCCTCGCTGCTATGCAGGGACGGGTCGAACGCGCCGATCTCGCCGAACACCTTGCGAGCCACGAGAAGGTTGCCGGTCGAGGGCAGATGCCTGCGCCGGGCGGGGGCGGGGGCTCCGCGGTAGGGGTGTTCGCCCAGCATGCTCCGGCAGACCGGGCCAAGTGGGGGAGTGCACTCTTCGGGCATGTCGAGCAGAATCGCGCCGCCTACGCACTTGGCCTGGTGCTCCGTGGCAACGGCCAGCAGGTTCGACAACCAGGTAGGGCTGGCGAGTTGGTCATCATCGAAGAACGCGATCCAGTCCGCCGTGGATTCCGCCACACCGCGGTTGCGTGCGGCGGAAACGCCCGATTGCGCCTGATGGACGTAGTGAACCGGAACCTCCGAGGCCACCTGTGCCGCCGCCTTGACCACCGCCGCAGTGTCGTCGGTGGAACCGTCATCGACGACGAGGACATCGTAGGTAAACCCGTTGCTCGGCTCTTGATGGACGACGCTCTCAAGCGCGTCACGCAACATGCCGCACCTGTTGTATGTACACACAACAACCGTGATCGTCTGTGTGTCCATAGGCAGTCTCTGCGGCATTGCTCTGTCCATCCACCTGTCGGGGCCCGCTCCAGCAGCGGCCCGCGCGGCCACTGGCGGCATTATACCACGGCGAACAGTCCGATGCAGCGTAGAGAATCGTCGGACATGTGCTTGAAAAGCAAGTCTGCCCTTGCTACACTAAGACATGTATTGACACGTGCTTACGACGCCTGTCGATTCGGCGCTGGTGGGCCGATGTCCTGGCGCCGCCTGTCAACGGCGGGTAACTCGAATACGTTCTCTACGGCAAACAGGAGTCTGACAATGTCCTTGCGACGAGCCATTTCACTGGTTTTTGTCATGTGTTCGATAGGGGCGGCGGCGCCGTCGCTGAACGCACAAGCTGGCTCGCCGATAGGCATCGTGGGCGCCACGCCTTCGAAAGGACGCGTGGTCATTCTGGGATTCGATGGCGTCGAGCCTTCAATCGTCGACACCATGCTGACAGCGGGGGAACTGCCCAATATCGCCAAACTGCGCGAGCAGGGCTGTTTCCAACGTCTGGGCTCGAGCAACCCGCCTCAATCGCCTACGGCGTGGAGTTCTTTCGCCACGTGTCTCAGCCCTGGCAACCACGGCATCTACGATTTCCTGCGCCGCGATCCCGCCCGCTACATGCCCGGCTTGGGATTCGGCATCACCAAGCACCCCGAACTGGCCCCCGACGGCAGTCTGTCGAAACCGGCCGAGTACCAGAGCTATCGGACGGGCAAGACCTTTTGGGGCGTGGCCGACGCCCAGGGGGCACGATGCAAGCTGTTGATCGTGCCGTTCGCCTATCCGGCTGAGCCGCTGCAGGATGGCTGTCAATTGTGCGGCCTG
>JAACEL010000113.1 GCA_011682535.1 Nitrospiraceae bacterium
CGACCTGGATGTTTGTCGCGCTGATTGAAACTTGTGTGGGTTCGGCGATGGCTCTCTACGGGTGGAAGCAGAAGAAACCCATGCCGCTCGTATTCGGCATTCTCCTGAGCTTGTTGCCTGGTCTTGTTCACAATGCGTGGATCTCGGCGTCGACCGGCCTGGGACTCGTGGTCCTCTTCTTCGTGATTAAGAAGGCGCTCAGGTAGCAGGTAGGGCGCAACCGCTTCTCTTTGCTTCTTTCTCTTCTCGTGAAGAGAAAGAAGTCAGGCGCGCGCGCGTTTTCCGGGGACGAGTGAGGCGAAACCGGCGATGACGATGGCGAGCACGGCGGCGGCTAGGAACACCCGCTCGTAACCGAATCCGGCCCAGATGGCGCCCGCCGCGATGGGGATGGTCATGGAGATGATGTGGTTGATCGATACCCCCATGGCCAAGGTGCTGGTGAGTTCCTCGGGGCTGTTTGTCTGGCGCGACACGAAAACGGTGCGCCCCGCTCCCAGGGAGAACAGGAGGTTGTCGGCGACGAAGCAGGCGCAGGCGAGTAGTCGCGCGTGCTCCATCTCACCCCCCATGAGGGGCAAGGCGTATCCGTATCCGAGGCACACGAAGGCCAGGATGAGACCATCGGCCACGAGGACGGCGCGTTCGCCGAAGAGGTCGATGGCGTGCCCGGCGAGGGGCTTGAATAGGATGCCAATCGCCGCCGCGATGAAGAACAGTCCGGCGATAGCCTCGGCTGGCTGGCCATATACGCGCACGAGTACCCAGGGGCCGAAAGTGATAAAGACCTGCTTGCGCGCGCCGAAAAACAACTCGAGCACGTAGTAGAGCCAGTACTTCTTCCGCAGGACCACCCGCGAACGGGTCTTGTGGGCGTGGGGGGCATGCATGAGGCCGTAGATCACGGCGGCCACCGTGGCCAGGCCGGCCGTACACAGGAATCCCATCCGGTACTGCGGCGCACTCTTGTCGAAGACGAGCCAGACGAAGCCCGCGCCCAGCATGGCCCCGATCGTGCCGATGGCGCCGACCTGTCCCAGGCGTTTGCCCCGGTTGTTGTCGTCGCTGAGGGCCAGAGCGACCGAAGCCTGAACCGGCTGTAGCAGGTGCATGCCCGCGCTGCTGATCAGCAACATGGTCATCATCAGCGCGTAAGACGTGCCCGTCAGCGCCAAGCCTGCGATGCCGCCCGCATAGACCAACGCAGCCAGCAGGCCGACGCGGGCCAGTGGAACCGCGGCGAAGACACCCGCCGTCAGGAACACGAGGAAGCCGGGCGTTTCGCGCGGTAGCTCGAGCCAACCGCGCGCCGCGGCCGACATGGAGAAGGTGTCGGAGAGGAAGTTGTTGAAGATCGAGTCGTAGATGCTGAGGCTGGCCGCCATGCAGGCCACCGCGCCAAAGAACATGAGAAGCTGCGCTTTGCGGGTCATGCGTATCCTTCCCCCGAACGTCGGGTAGCGTGTTGTGGCGCGCCACGGCGAAGTTATCCGGCGATTTGGATCCTTCCGTTAGGACTGAATCCCGGGAATACTACTCCCGCGGATACCATGACTCAAGCAAGACCCCGGCGCCACATGCTACAATGGGGGCATTGTGCCGTCTACGTTTTGGAGATTCCTGCGATACGCCCGGCCGTACTGGCTACTGATTCTGGGCGCGATGTTCTTCGGCATCCTGAAGTTCGCGATGGCGCTGATGCTTCCCGCGAGCTTGGGATTGGTCACGAAGTTCGCCATCGAAGGCGAGTTCTCCGGCGTTGCGCGCACCGTGCAGCTGCCCGTCATCGGCACGATCGACGTCTCTCAGGGGATGTTCCAGCTTCTTGGCATGTTGTTCTTGCTGACGCTCGCCCTGCTCGCCCGGACGCCGGTCACGTTCCTGCGTTCTTATCTGGCCGCGAAGGCCGGGCACAGCACCATCCTCGATCTGCGGCGTGACCTGTTTAAGCATATCCAGCGGCTCAGTCTGGCGTATCACCACAAGCGGCGCGCCGGCAATATCACTGCGCGCCTCATCGCCGACCTCAACGCGGCCCAAGGTATCCTTAACCGCGGAGTGATCGCCGTGGCCATGGACCTCAGCATCCTGGCCGGTGTGATCGTCCTGCTCTTTGCCCTCGACTGGCGTCTTGCGGCGGTCAGCCTGTCTACCTTGCCGTTCTACGGCATCGCCTTTTACTACATCAACCCGCGCCTGCGCATCGCGGCCACGGCCGTTCAGCAGGAGATAGAGGAGATGTCCGGGGAAGTCACCGAGAAGATCGGCGGGCTCCAGGTCGTCAAGTCGTTCGTTCGCGAGGCGTCTGAAGAAGCCAGCTTTCTACGCCGTTTGCAGCGGTACTACGTCAAAGTGCTCCACCGGGTGCGTTTACGGGTCACGCTGACGTCTCTCGCGGAGTTCTTGCAAGCGTTCGGCCCGCTAACCGTGATCGCGTATGGCGGCTACCGCTGCCTTCAAGATCCCCGTTTCCTGCCGCAGTTGATCTGGTTCTACGGTTTCATCCAGCACCTCTATCTTCCTGCGCGGCGGCTCGCGGACTGTTCGGCCATCATTCAGGAAAAACTCGCGGCCGTCGATCGCGTGTTCGAGGTTCTCGACAGCCAACCCGATATCCAGGACTCGCCCAGCGCCGTTCCCTTGCCCGCCGTGCAAGGGAACTTGCGGTTCGACGACGTCTCGTTCGGCTACCACGATGCCACCCTGGTGCTTGACGGTATTTCGTTCGAGATTGAGCCCGGCCAGGCCCTCGCCATCGTCGGCCGAAGCGGCGCCGGCAAGACCACCCTGGTCAACCTCGTTCCGCGGTTCTACGACATCACCGGGGGCGCCATCACTGTCGACGGACATGACATCCGCGAGGTCACCATCCACTCTTTGCGCGAGAACATCGGCATGGTGCTCCAGGACACGATCCTCTTCAGCGGTACGATCCGCGAAAACATCCTCTACGGCCGCCCGAGCGCCACATGCGCGGAGATGAAGGAAGCGGCCCGCATGGCGCATGTCGACGAATTCGTCGATGACCTGCCCGACGGCTACGACACCATTATCGGCGAGCGCGGGGTCACGCTGAGCGGCGGCCAGAAGCAGCGGATCAGCATCGCCCGCGCGTTCTTGTGCGACCCCCGGATTCTCATCCTCGACGAGGCGACCTCGAGCCTCGACTCCCGCGCCGAGACCATTATCCAGGATGCCCTGCGCGAGTTGATGCGCGGCCGCACCACCCTCGTCATCGCCCACCGCCTGTCCACCATCGTCGACTGCGACCTCGTCATCGCCATCGACCAGGGGCGTGTCGTCGAACAAGGCCCTCACGATGTCCTCATCGGCAAGGGTGGGCTCTACCGCCAGCTCTGCGAAGAGCAGTTTGGGCGCGTCCACATCGAGGAATTCGTAGCCGAAGACAGCCGGTGAATCTAGCCCGCATCGCTCACCATTGCTCGCCGCGAGAGCGTTTGATGAGCGATGCGGGCTAGGCCTTCACCGCGCCTTCGGTCATGCCGCGGATGTAGAGGCGCATGGAGAAGATGAAGAGGACGATGATGGGGACGCTGGCGATGGCGTAGCCGGCCATCATGGGGCCCATCAGCTTGATGTATTCGCCCGCCAGTCTCATCAGGGCGACCATCACCGGGAGTTGGGTGGCGTCGCGCATTACGACGAGCGCCATAATGAACTCGTTCCACATGGCGATGAACTGCATGACGCCGACGGTGCCTAGAATAGGGCCGGACAGGGGGAGTACCACCGTCCACACTTGGCGGAAGTGCCCTGCGCCGTCGATGTCGGCGGCCTCGAACAGATCCTGAGGGATGTCTCCGATGAAGCTGCGCAACACGAAGATGGCCATGATCTGTCCACTGGATGCGCCCAGCACGACGAGGGTGGTGAGGTGATTGAGCATGCCCATGGTGCTGAGCAGGCGGAACAAGGGCACCAGGTTGGCGACGGTGGGCATCATCATAAGCACGAGGATGGCGTTCCAGAAGAACCCCGACAGCGGCACCTTCAGCCGCGCGAAGAAGTACGCGCCGCATAGCGCGAGGAACAAGGTCAGTGCGGTGCCCAGGGTGCTGATGTAGATGCTGTTGGCGACACTGGGGCCCACCATCCGCCACGCGGTGCTCCAGTTGTCCCAATGCATCGGGCTGGTCAGCACGGCGGGGGCCTTGTAGAACTGCGTGTTGTCTTTCACGCTGACGATGAGCATCAGATAGACGGGCAGCATGGCGATGAGGAGCACGGCCCAGATGGCCGCGTGCTTGGACGCGCGGGCGCCGAGGCGGGCCACGCGTTGGCCCGTTGTTTCGCGCAGCGTATCGATGCGCTGCAGGCGGCGCGCGCGGCCCTCTTCGCGCGCGCGGTCGATGGCTTCCCAGGCTCGGCCGATGGGCCCGATCCGCAACAGCAAGCGTGCGGTTTGGGCGTAAGGGAACACCGTTGCAAGCAGCAACGCGCTCCCGGTGGACAACACCGTGGCGTCGCGAAACAGCCACAGTCCCCATGCGGCGGCGGCGGTTGCGGTATAACGGCTGGGGAAGGCGAGCACGAATGCCAGCAGCGCCAGGGGCAGGAATTGGCCGAAATAGTAGAGCACGCCCCCGAGCACGAACAGGCTGATGCGGTAGGTGAGGCGTTGCCAGCGCTTGAGAACCTCCCAGTCGGCCCAGACGGCGGTCAATTTCTGCAATCCCATGACGACGACCGTGAGGATGATGCCGACGGCGCAGGCATAGCCGAGGCGTTGTTCCATGAACGCTTTGCGGAGCATGAACAGCGCAGGCACGGTGACGACGCCACCCGGGCCGCCTTCGTAACCGGCCAGCAGCAGGATCGAGGCGGCGTCCTTGATGCTCTGGATGATGGCGAACACGAGGAGCACGTAGATCGACCCGGTGAGCAGTGGTAGCTCGATGCGGGTGAACTTGCTGAGCCAACTGACGCCGTCGATGTCGGCGGCCTCGTAGATCTGGCGGTTGATGCCTTGCAGCTTGGCGAGGTGGATGAGCACGGCGAACGAACCTACCCAAGGGAACCCCCACAGCACGCAGGCGGTGAGGATGAGGCGCGAATCGCCCAGCCAGGCCGGGTTCTGCCCGGGAACGAAGATGCCGCCCCATTGGAGGTGGGTGTCGAGCCAGCACAGCGCATTGAACAGGCCCGAACCGTATAGGAAGCGGTTGAGGTAGCCGTTGGTGGCCTCGAAGAAGAAGGACTTCCAGATGAGGACGGTGACGAGCGGCGGAATTACCATCGGGACGACAAACAGGGCGCGGTAGAAGAACTGCACACGGGCGCTCGAGCAGCGGTGAATGCACACGGCCACGAGCAACGGGGGGATCATCTTGATGATCGCCCACCCGCCCAAGATGAAGGCTACGCGGAACGAGTTCCAAAAGTCGGCTGATTTCAGCAGGTCGATATAGTTGTCGAGTCCAACGTATTCGGAGATGTCGGCGGCGTTCCAGCGGAAGAAGCTGTGGTAGATCCCGCTGGCGGAGGGGTAGTAGAGGAAGAAGGAAATTAGCGCAAGCGTCGGGATGATGAAGAGATAGATCTCTTTGTGGTGTTTGATGCGCTTCCAGCTGATCTCTTTGGCGATCATGGCCGCGGGGCTCCATCGGCGCTGGCGGCCGCAATTTCGCGCGCGATACGATCGCGCACGCGTGCCAGCGCCTGGGGCCGGTGTTCATAGGGTTTCTCGTAGGCGGGAATGCGCTCCCCGGCCACGAGCCGGTTATAGACGTTGATCGATCCCTCACTTCCGAGGATGCGTCCGGCCAGCAGGAGCCTATATTTTACCCACAGCGACTTAGCCTGCGTGCCGGTGGCTTCGAGTGCGCGCGAGCGGACGGAGCCCAGCGTCGTGGCGTCGGTGATGATGCCGCGCCAGCGATCTTTCATGACCTCCTCGAAGTCGCGTTGTCCGCGATCGCGGTAGAACGCCTCGAACTGGCTGAGGAACTCGTCGAGTTCGAGTTGCTTGATCTGGTACTGGGCACAGAGCTGCAAGAACTTGATCCACGTTTCGCCTTGCAGGTTGATGCTCAACTGGTTGAAGACGGCGTACATACCCGCCAAGCGCGGCTGGAACGCGCGCACGAGGGGGTCCATGTCCGTGCCGCGTACCCCGGGAATCCAGCCGAACAGCTTGTTCAGGCGTTCGTTGCCCTTCTGGCTGGCCAGAAACAACAGGAAGTCTTTGGCCTCGTCGGGATATTTGGACTTGTTGTAGACGCCGAACGCAAACGATACCCACGGCCACTCGTACGCCGTGCCCTTGATCAGCGGGCCGTAGTCAGGGTCGTCGGGCGTGGGCCAGGGGAAGTCGATGATGCCCAGTTCAAAGCTGTCGCGCGTTTGCTCGACCAGGCTGCGGGCGTCCCACGTGCCGGTGACCATGAACACCGCCTTTTCCTGCGCGAACAGGAACAGTCCATCGTCGCGTTGCAGGCCGGTGTAGCCCACCTGGAAGTTGTCGGTAATGTCGCGCATCATCTGGAATCGGCCGCGGAAAGCAGGGTGCTGGAAGTCCAACGCCCCCTGGCGTACCGCCGCGAACAACTCGAAGTTGGCCAGATAGCCGTCGCGATCCAGATCGGCGTCGTAGAGTCCCGTGAAGGTGATGGGATCGAACATGCAGAATTCCCACAAGGACAGGTGCCAGCGCGACCCGGCGATGGGCGTGTAGTAGCTGCCCTGTTCGCTTCTCTTCGCGCGGATCTGTTTGCACACAGCGAGGAACTCCCGGAAACCCGAAGGCGGGGTGTCCAACCCGGTCAAGCGTTTGAGAAGATCCTTGTTGTAGAAGATGCGGCAGCCGAACATCGACAGCGGCACCTTGTTGTATTCCTGGAGTTCGGGTTGATAGCCTTGGCGCATACCGTCGTGGAAGGTCTGGCGCAGAATGACGCCTTCGAGTTCGGTGCCCTCGTTGTAGGGATTAGGCTGGTTGGCCAAGTCGCTAAGCGACAGGAAGTAGCGGGTGTAGAAAGACAGCCACGTGGTGGACGGAAGGCCGCCGCCGCCCATTTCGATGAGGTCGGGGGCCGTGCCTCCCATCAGTTGCGTGGAGACCCAGGCGCCGTAGCCGGTCTCGGGTATGGCTTCGTGCACGATGCGCACGTCCGGGTGCAGCTTGTGGTATTCGGCGGCCATCTCGTCGAAGGCCGCCGCCGCCCCGGCCTCAAGCTGCCAATGAGCGAGGCGGATCACCTTGACGTCCGGGTCGTCCTCAACAGACGTGCGCGTCTCAATCGTCACGACGGCCCACAGGAACGCACCGATGATGACCATTATCGGGTAGTAGCGCCGCACGAAGTCAAGAAGCGTACGCGCCATCAACCGCCGCCTCCTTCGGGGTTCTGGCGCAACTCGGCGCGGATCTCATCCTCGATCCGCGTCATGCGTTTGAGCGCTTCCTTGGCCGGGAACACGATGACCGCCTGCGGTTCCTCTTCGATCAGGCGGTTGTAGTAGTGGCGCGCCGTCTCGAAGTCACCCGCATCGAACTCGGCGGCCGTCGCGATCACCCAGAGGGCGCCCGAGCGGTCGTTCAACGCCAGCGGGTCGGATTCCGAGCACTCCAAGCTCTTGATGAGGGCTTGGACCTGCTCCTCGTGCCGGCCCAAGGTGCGATAGCATCCGGCTACCAGGCCGTAGGCGTGGCTGGCAAAGGGCGAGTCGGGGTTCTCGCTAAGGAACTGCTGGATGCGCGCGGCGACCTCCGCGACGTCGTCCGCTTCCAGCGACAGCACCTTTGTAGACTGCTGGACAATGAGGGCTTCCTCTCCGGCGAGATGCTTGGGAAACGCGTCGATGACTCGTTGGCAGGCTGCGCCGACTGCGTCGTAGTCCACCGGCTCGCCGACCGGCCGCAGGTGTTTCATGCGGGCCAGCGCCAGCAGGCTCCACGCGGCCGAGTCGCTCTGCGGCGCGAGCGCGGCGACGCGTTCGTACAACTCCCGCGCGCGAGGCTGGTCTTTTTTCTCCAGCGGCAGCCGGAGGTCGCAGACGTTCGCCAACCCGTAGAGGGCCTCGGCATGCGTGGGATCATCCTCGGCGGTGTGGGAGACAACCGTCTCGAAGTCTTTCACCGCCCGGTCATACTCGCCCCAACGGAAGTTGCGCCAGCCCTCGGCGATAAGTTGCGCAGGGTCCACGGGCCGCTCACTACCGCAGCCGGTGAGTGTTAGCGCGAGCAGGGAGATCGACACGGCTACGCGTGCGGCGTGAGGGTGCGTCAACACGCGAGAATGCCAGGAATGTCGACTGGATCGCATGAGCGGGAGGATACCTTTTTCGAGGTACGTAGCGCCAATGCGCCACTACTGGTACGGTGGTGTTGCCTGCTCCGAGGGATCTACTCTTCAGGGAAGAGTGCCATGAGGGCGTCGGCGAAGATGCGGTGGCCGCGTGCGTCGGGGTGGTTGATGGCGTTGCCGAGCAGCGTCATATAGGGGATGCCCTCGCGCCACAGCCGGCCCCAACCCAGCGAGGCGTCCGCCACGGCCACCTGGTTGTCGCGGGCGAACCGGCGCAAGCCTTTGACGTAGGGCCGGGGATCCTCGTCGACCTTGAGCGTGTCGACGTTCATCCAGTCGGGACGCACATAGTGGGGCGTGATGAGAATCACCTCGGCCCCGATACCGCGCAGGTTTTCGAGGATCTTGGCGTAGTGTGCCGCGACTCCGGCCTCGTCGAGATAGGCGTCGTTGACGAACTCGATGGTCACCAGGTCCGGTTTCCGGTCGAGTACGTCGCGCGCATAGTCGTAGGCGCCGCCCGCGGGGGCCGTCATGTAGCCCTTGCTGTTCCCGCCCGGCCAGGCCGCCGAGTACAACGTGATGTCCGCTTCGGGGAAGCGCTCGGCGAGCCGTTTGTTGAATACGTTCTGATAGTACAACTCCGGCTGGCCGTTGACCCCGCCGCCGTTCGTTACACTGTCGCCCCACGCCACGATCGTCAGCGGCTCGCCGGCGCGCAGCTTGGCCAGCGTTTTCGGGAGCAGACGTTCGGCGACGGGCTCTCGGGACGCCGGCTTGGAGTGTTCGATGGGATACAGGTTTTCGCCGCTCAGTTCCGTCGTGCGTCCCGGTATCCAGACATTGGCCAGCGCCACGGAGCCCTCGGGCAATTCGGGCGGTAACGGGAGCGCTACATGCGGGATCCCGGCGATGAGGCGGACGTTTCCATCGGCGTCCAGCACGATGCTGTCGAGGCGGTGCAGCTCGTGGTCGTAATCGATGAACACCGCCTGATCCTCGCCGATCGCTCCGCCCTCGATGCGTCCGAACGTGCCCCAGAAGGTGTCCATCGCGTAGTCCGTGTTCAGCATGTAGGGCTGAGACTCACCCGCGGCGGGTTTGACGCGCAGGCTGTCGGGATAGAGCACGCCGGTCGAGGTGCATTCCTGGGCGATGATCCCGTTGGGCCGCACCCCCTTCGCCCAACCGCCTGCCTTGGGATTGAAGACGGGTACGCGCGAGTGCTGTTCGTCACGCACGTGAATCGTTACGGGCGGGTCCACGGCCAGCGTCACGGCTTCGGAAAGCACGACGGACTTGGCGTCGACGAGCACGGCGCCCGGGCCGGCTTCGACGGACCAAGCGGCGCTGACGCGGATTGGCATGGCGTTGTCGAGCGCGGGGGCGAGTCCCGCGGCGCACAGACTGCCGAGCAGTGGAAGCAACGAAGCGACGGACATCTCGATCATCCTCTATAGGTACGATGTTTTCATTGTGAGGGGATGATTGAAGCACATTGCCGCGAGAAACACAACAGACGAGGTCGGCAATGCACTCCCGTTGTAGAGCAGATGCGGTTGCCCACCAGGCGGATGAGAAACCGAAGCGCTCGCACCCGGATGGGGGCGAAGAGATTGATGCGTTCGACCTGCCGGATTACGCGACAGTCTTCGCGCGCTGGGCGTCTTCAAACGCCGCCAGCACGCGGTCCAGGTGTTCGCGTGTGTGTGTCGCCATGTAGCTGGTCCGCAACAGTTGGCCGCCCGGCTGGACTGCCGGGCTGAGCACCGGGTTCGTGTAGACTCCCCGCTCAATAAGTTCCCACCACAAGGCGATCGTCCCGAAGTCATCGCCCACGATGACCGGGATGATGGGGGTCTCGGTTGACCCGATGTTGTAGCCCAGTCGCCTGAATCCGTCCATCATATACCAGGCATTCTCCCACAGCCGCTCCAGGTGTTCCGGTTCGGATTCAATCACATCCAGCGCAGCCAGCACCGTCGCCACGTTGCACGCAGGCATACTGGCACTGAATATGAGCGACCGGGCGTGGTGTTGGATGTAGTGGATGACGCCTTCGTCCCCCGCGATGACGCCTCCCTGAGACGCAAACGACTTGCTAAATGTCCCCATGAGGAGATCCACTTCCTCGATCAGGTCGAAGTGGGCCGCCGTACCGTGTCCCCCGCCAAGAACGCCCAAGCCATGGGCGTCGTCCACCATGAGCCGCGCGCCGTAACGTTTGCACGTTTCCACGAGGGCCGGCAACGGCGCAATGTCGCCCCCCATGCTGTAGACGCCATCGACAACCACCAGTACGCCATCGGCGTCCTTGACACTCTCCAGGACATGGATCAGGTGGTCCATGTCGTTGTGGCGGAACCACTTCACCGTGCCCCGTGAAAGCCGGCACCCGTCAATAATGCTCGCGTGGTCTTCCTTGTCGGTTATCGCCACGTCTCGCTTGCCCACCAAAGCCGAGACCGCGCCCAGATTCGCCTGGTACCCCGTGCTGAAACAGATCGCCGCCTCTTTCGCCATGAAGTCCGCCATTCGGCGGTCGAGTTCATGGTGAAGTGTCAGGGTGCCGTTCAGGAATCGTGACCCGGTGCAGCTCGTGCCGTATTTTTCAACCGCCTCGACGGCGGCTCGCCGCACTTTGGGATGGGTGGTCAGTCCCAGGTAGTTGTTCGAACCCGCCATCACCAGTTTCTTGCCTCGGAGGACAACCGTGCACCCTTCCGTATCCTCCAGTGGTAGGAAGAACGGGTATCGCCCGGACTTCATGAGTTGCTTTGCTCGAACAAACTGGCTGCACTTGTCGAAAAGCCCCATTTATCCGCTCCTGATAGTTGACAATAGCGTGACGGAACCTTCACGGCACACAGCGTGGGCGGTTCCTGTGAAATCCATGGCAAGGTGGCCGACTGACTCCCAAGGGCAACATATCCCCGGAGAAGCCAAACCCCTCCCCAAAATACCCTTCCCGACACCTTTCGTTACAACATGAATGTTTACCGTCAGAATAGTGTGAGAAACTTTCTGTAAGAGCGGGGCTTGCCCCAAAAGCCAACGTTTGGGCCGAAGTGTGTTGCTTGACGGCTCGGTGTGGGTAAAGGTAGGGTAAACGCACAGGGCGTGCGCCGTTGAGTCCCGCGCACCGCCCCGAGCCAACCATGGAGCAGCGCTGGTGATCGGTCGGGTTCTCGAATACGTCGCTTCGCAGCCAGTGGACAAAGCGGGCCTGCTATTGCTGGAAGACATGGCCCTCTGCGTAGCCTGGGATGAGGCACACGCCGATCCGGCCGAGGCGAAGAAGCGCTTCCCCGCCCTTCCGCGATACGTCGAAAAATGGACGGTTATCCGCACGCGCATGCCCGCAGCCACGATGGGGCGGCGCCAGCAGCCGCTGTTGCGCGCGCTCATTGACCAGATCATGGAGGAAGGGGTCAAGCCGCTCAAGCGCGACGAAGTCGATTTCCTCTGCGCCGCCTATGACCTCAACAGCCAAGGCATCACCTCCGGCCGGCTGGCTCAGGTACTGGGTCCCCACCACGCCTCGCTCGAAACCGTGCGCCAACACCTCACGCCGATCCCCGATCAGAGCAATCTATTCATGCGCCTGCGCGTGACGACGCCGGAGGAGATCGAGGCGGCGGCGCGGCGCACGGTCC
>JAACEL010000481.1 GCA_011682535.1 Nitrospiraceae bacterium
CCGGTGGCGGCAGAGACGGTGGCGCAGTTGCGGGCGGCGCCGTGGCTCGGCCAGGTGGCGGCGCAGGGGGACGCGGTGTTGTTCGTGGTGAAGGGTGTTCACTGAGGGTGAACGACAAGCACCCGACTCTGGAGAGATGTGACGATGTCGCCGCCTTGGGCAATTGTGGTTCTTCTCAGGGGAGGTGGGACGTCTCGCCCCACACGTTCGGGCAAGGAACTACGCTCCACAACCGGGGGCGGGACGCCCCCGCTCCCCTGACCCGGTGAGACAACCGGCTAGGCATGATGGAGGTAGGGGTCTTTCACCCAGCCGGTGGGGTCGAAGCGCCCGATCTTGCGCGTGTAGCCGATGGAGGATGCGGCCGGGTTGAGCGGGATGCCGCAGCCCGATCCGACGTAACCCGGCGCGGCGCAGCCCAGATTTTCCTGCCACCATGCCGCGTCGAAGAACACGCCCACGACCGCCAGGTCGCCCGCGTCGTCAGAGTAGAGCGCGCCGTGCTCGACTAGCAGCGGCCAGATATGGCGCAGGCAGTCGCGTGTCGAACTCACGAGGTCGACGTCGAGGAAGGCGAAGGCGATCGGGTCGGAAAGCGCGGTCAGGGATTCGGAGAAGAAGCCGGAGATAAATGTACAGGCGTCGAGATTGCCGCAGCGGCGGATGTTCTCGCGCACCTCCTCAAGTCCTCCGGCGAACATGCCCTGTTGATAGCGGCCGTAGCGCTTGGTGTGGAGTCCGTAGTGAAGCTGCTCGCCGTCATCGGGCAGGCCTTCGAACGAGTCGCACACCAGCAGACGGCGTCCCGCGAGCCCGCACACGAGCGACAGGCTGGCGGAACTGGCCCCTTTCCAGACGCCGCACTCGATCACGTCGCCGGGGACGTCGGCCGGGATGCTGAGGATTTCCTGCGCGAGAATGGTGTGTACGAGCGGGGATGTGCCGGATTGGATGTTGGCGTTGGAGTTGCGGAACCGGGCGACCAGATCCATCTTGTCCTTGGCGGACAGTCCGTAGGCCGATCCGCACTCGCCGTGTATGAACGCATCGATGATGGCCGCGCTGAACGGCTCCGACGCCAAGCGGCCAACCTCGCGAGCGACGAGCGAGCGAGCGAACGGCATACGGGCCACGCAGACGTAAACGGGCGACAACAGTTTTCTGAGAGCGCTTTTCACGTCGAATACCATACCATCTCGCCGGAGTAGTGCCAAGAGCCGACTAGCGCGGATATCTCACCAGTATGCCTCGTCAACATCTGCATCCTTCGTCCAACACTGTCATCTCGAGCGCAGCGAGAGATCCCAGAGGCCCGCCAGGTTCGTGTCAACGCCATGTTCGTCCGGCGTTCGGGGCATTGACGCGTGTGCGGTCTGGGCGCTATCATTCAGACGTATCGTATTTGCACAACGATGTAGCGCGAAGAAAGAAGAAGGACGGTATGCGGAGAAACATTGTCCACGCGGGCGCTGGTAATCTGAGTTACGAGATTCGTGAAATCGTGGCGGTTGGCCACGAGATCGCGGCCTTGGGCCAGCCGATCGTGTGGGAGAACATCGGCGATCCGATCGAGAAAGGCGAGCAGGCTCCCGAATGGATCCGGCAGGTCGTTCACGAACTGGTGGACGAGCCGCGCTCTTGGGGCTATTGCGACACGGCGGGCGTGCCTGCCACGCGTGAGTTCCTGGCCGAACGCGTGAATGCGCGCGAGGGCGGAGTCCAGGTGACGTCGGACGACATCGTCTTCTTCAACGGTTTGGGCGATGCGGTGGCGAAGGTGTACGGTTTTCTGCGGCGCGAGGCGCGCATTCTGGGGCCGTCGCCGGCCTACAGCACGCACTCGAGCGCCGAGGCCGCGCATTCGGGCTACAACCACGTGACCTATCAACTCGACCCGTACAAGGCGTGGATGCCCGACGTCGACGACATCCGCAACAAGGTCAAATACAATGACTCCATCGCCGGGATCCTGTTGTTGTCGCCGGACAATCCGACGGGGGCCGTGTACCCGCGCGAGATCCTCGAAGAAATTGCCGAGATCGCCCGCCAGCACGACCTGTTTCTTATCGCCGACGAGATCTATGTGCACATCGTCTACAACGGCTGCCCGCGGCTGCGCATGAGCCAGTGGGTGGGCGATGTGCCGTCGCTGGCGATGCGGGGCATCAGCAAGGAATACCCTTGGCCGGGGTCGCGTTGCGGCTGGATCGAAATTTTGAACAAGGACAAGGACCAGAACTTCGCCGTCTATGCCAAGAGCCTGCTGGCCGCCAAGCGCTTGGAGGTCTCGTCGACCACGCTGCCGCAAATGTCGATACCCGTTGTGATCGGCGACCCCCGATACTCCGTCCATCTTGACCGGCGCGCGGCCATGTTCGAGAAACGCGCCGACGAGGCCGTGGCGTTCTTTGCCGACTGTGATGCGGTCGTAGTCAACAAACCCAGCGGTGCTTTCTATCTGACCGTGATGTTCAAGGACGGTGTGCTGAACGAGCGGCAACGCTTGCCGATCGAGAACGGCGTCGTGCGTGAACGTATCGAATCGCTCGTAGGAAACGTGACACCGGACAAGCGTTTCGTCTATTACCTCATGGGAGCGACGGGCATCGTGGTCGTGCCTCTAACGGGCTTCCAGTGCAATTATGAGGGCTTCCGGGTGACGTTGTTGGAATCCGACGACACCAAACGCGCGTGGATTTTCCAGACATTGCGCAACGCAATCGACCAGTACATCGCCCGCTAACCGCCATCGTCCGCGCGGCGCCGCTCTTCTCAGCGCCCGTGGCAGGTTGTCTGGCAGGGGCGCTGTTGTGCATCCGCGGTTGTTCGTGCCTGCTCCGTTGCACCCGCCAGACCACCGAGCGCAAACAAGCAAAGCGAAAAAAAAGCTTGTATTCTTGTTCGATCTTTGCTACAGAGAATTCAGGGAAGGTGACGTAAGCACAGTTGAAGACAGGCTGAGGGGTACGGAGCGAACGGCGAACGCGGCATGCTTCGGAAGGCACGGGGACACTGTGACAGACCTGTTGTTGTGAGTAGACTGCAACAGTCTCGCCGTTCGCGGGGAAGACGCGCACGTATTGATGTGCGCCACGGGTCAATGCCCGCACACCGGCCCTGTGATCACGCCACTCAGCATGAGGGACGGTACCGCCTATTCTTCTGACCAAGAGCCACGAAACTACACGGTTAGATTAACCTGTGCGGCGGCCGGCTCGCGGATTGTCCATCCGTGGGCGAATGCACGCTCAGGTCCATGGCCCCTCGCAGGCGCGAGAGGCACCATCCCAAGGGCTACGGCCAGTCGTCGTAGCGTATCCTTCGGGAGCAACGGCAGTGTAGACTGGGGAGCAACAGAAGGAGAAGCAGCATGGCCGTGAAGAAGAAGAAGACCAGCGCGAAAAAGAAGGTGGCTGTAAAGAAGAGACCGGCCGCCAAGAAGAAGGTCGCCAAGAAGAAAGCGGCAGCAAAGAAGAGACCCGCCGCCAAGAAGAAGGTCGTAAAGAAGAAGGTCGTGAAGAAGAGGGCCGCCGCCAAGAGGAAGCCGGCCGCCAAGAAGAAGGTCGTGAAGAAGAGGGCCGCCGCCAAGAGGAAACCGGCCGCCAAGAAGAAAGTCGTGAAGAAGAAGACCGCCGCCAAGAGGAAACCGGCCGCCAAGAAGAAGGCCGTGAAGAAGAAGGCCGCCGCCAAGAGGAAACCGGCCGCCAAAAAGAAGGTCGCCAAGAAGAAGGTCGTGAGGAAGAGGAAGTAGTCGGCGAGCACGGAAACGGAATCGTCAACGCCCGCCCAGGGGATCCTGGGCGGGCGCTTTTTGTGGACTCCGCCGTCGGGGATCGCGTAACGGT
>JAACEL010000482.1 GCA_011682535.1 Nitrospiraceae bacterium
GGGGCCATGTTTTTCTTAGTGTGTTTCGAAGGATTCGGCGGAGCCAAAGGCGAAGGAACACACGTCGCCAAGGACGACGAGGTCGGGATCGCGTGAAGAAAGTTTCTCAAATCTGCAGTTCATGCTCGTACTTTTTCATCATACCCAATTCTCTGGGCAGATGTTCCTCAGTCGGCTGCCACCGGATCCATTCGCCACTGATATATCCATCGTAGTAACACTTCACTGATGTGCAATGAATATAGCCGCTGACTGGCGCGGAATCAGCCGCGAAAAAACTTTTTAGATTCCGATTATTCCGACTTGCGCTTTTGGGGATAGTGGTGTATGCAGGGGGGGATGGACTGTGAAATCGGCACGGATGCTGCGGCGAAGAAACTGGTTACGGCTGCTCTGTCGGGGCAACTCACCGACGAGCAGGCCGAGGTTTTGGCTGGGCTCGGTCATGGTCTGTTGAGCCTCGTGCTCTTGGCCTCATCCAAACGCATTGCCGAGTTGGAGTCGAAGTTGAAGGTCGCGACGATAGACGACCCTGCCACGCCATCGGGGCAGAAGCCGCTTTACACCAAGCCGCCGCGGCGTAAATCCAAACGCAAGCCCGGAGCGAAGAAGGGCCACGCCCCCGCGTTTCGCAAGGCGCCCCAACGCATAGATCGCCGCGAAGACCATCGTCTTGATCTCTGCCCCGATTGCGGCGGCCCCTTGCAGCAGTGCAAGCGAAAACGCACACGCACCATCGAAGACATCCTCGAAGAAATGCGGACCGAGGCCGTCGAGCACACGATCCATCGCGACTACTGCCCCGCCTGCAAAAAACACGTCGAGCCGGTAGTGTCCGAAGCATTGCCTAAATCGAAATTGGGTCACCGCATCGTGGCGTTGACGGCGTGGCTGCATTACGGGCTGGGCGTGACGATCTCGCAGGTGATCGCGCTTTTGAGTCACCTTCTTCAGACGCGTCTGTCAGCCGGCGGCCTGATGGCTATGTGGCGGCGGCTGGCGTTGATCCTCAAACCGTGGTACGAGCAACTCGCCCACGAGGCGCGGTCCTCGGCGAGGCTGCATGCCGACGAGACCGGATGGCGGGTCAACGGCCAAACGCACTGGTTGTGGTGTTTCGCCAATGACGGGGTCTGTTTTTACATGATTGACCGCAGCCGGGGGAGCCCGGCATTGGCCAAGTTCTTCCTCACCGAGTTTGACGGCGTGTTGATTACCGATTTTTGGGCGGCATACAACGCGGTCTGCGCTGCCGATAAACAGTGCTGCCTCGTGCATCTGCTGCGCGAACTGGAAAAGGTCGATATGCATAACGAGTCAGCCGAGTGGCGGGCGTTCGCCAAGAAGCTTCGGCGGTTGATCGGCGACGGAATTCGTCTGCGCAAGCGGGAGGATTACACGCCGCAACGGTACGTCTCGCGCGTTCATCTTATCGACCAGCGGCTGATGGTCCTGGCGCGGGCGGAGTATGCTGATGCCGACGCGTCGCGTCTGGGCAAGCGTTTGCTGCGGCATTGCGATCAACTGTTCACGTTCCTGGATTACCCGGATGTTCCGTTCGAGAACAACTTCGCCGAGCGAATGATTCGGCCAGCCGTGATCATCCGCAAGAACAGCCTGTCGAACCGTAGCGATAAAGGCGCAGCCGTGCAATCGATGCTGATGAGTATCTACCGCACGCTGAAGCTCCGCAGCCACAATCCGATCGCGGTGGTGGCAAAAACCTTGCGAACCCACGTCCAAACCGGCACGCTACCCCAAGTTCGCCAGCTACGCGATTCTAAAAAAAAAGTTGGGCGGTGTGCGGAGTAGTTTTCAAGGGTTTGCGTCGATTCTACGGAATATCCGGGGGCTTCGAGCCCAAATCGCGATGTAGTCAAGACCCGCCCGGTTGCATGGCTTCGGAGGGAAGCGACAATGAGGGCATGTTCCTCAAGCCATGCTATCGTAGCAAGAATGGTAAACGTCATGCATACTGGGCTCTGGTGGAGTCATATCGCACGGCCCGGGGGCCGCGACATCGGGTGGTGGCGTATCTGGGGCAGATCAGCGAGTCCAAGCGTTTGGGGATGAAGCAGGCGGCCGGCGAGACGGCGTCGCATCAGCCGTCGCTGTTTGGCGAGACGGAGCCCGAATGGGTGCGCGTCAATCTCAGGCGCCTTCGTGTGGAGCGTTGTCTGGACTTTGGAGTGCCTTGGCTGGGCCTGCATCTGCTGCGGAAGTTGGGGTTGTTGGGGTTCATGGACGAGGTCATTCCCGCCGGTCGGGAGGATATCGCCTGGTCGGTGATGGCGGCGGTGCTGATATTGTGTCGGCTGTGCCGGCCGTCCAGCGAGTTGCACATTGCCGAGCATCTTTACAAGCAGACGGCGATCTGCGACTTGTTGGGCGTCCCGGCTGACAAGATCAACGAGCAGCGTTTGTATCGGGCGTTGGACCGGTTGCTGGTGCATAAAGAAGCCTTGGAGACCTTCTTAAAGAATCGCTTGGGTTCTCTATTCGATCTGGAGTACGACCTGCTGCTGTATGACGTGACGAGTACGTACTTCGAGGGGCAGGCCAACGGCAATCCAAAGGCCCAACGGGGTTACAGCCGGGACCATCGCGGCGACTGCAAGCAAGTGTGCATTGGCCTGGTGGTCACCAAGAGCGGCATGCCGCTGGGCTACGAGGTCTTCGCGGGCAATCGCTCGGACGTAACGACGGTCGAGGAGATCGTCGAGACAATGGAGGCCCGGTACGGCAAGGCCGACCGGATATGGGTAATGGATCGGGGGATGGTATCCGACGAGAACATCGAGTTCCTCAAGGAAGGCGGCCGTCGCTACATTGTCGGCACGCCCAAGGGGATGCTTCGCAAGTTCGAGCGAGAGCTATTGTCGCAAGACTGGCAGTTGGTGCATGAGGGTCTGGAAGTGAAGCTGTGCCCGTCGCCGGACGGCGATGAGACGTTCATTCTTTGCCGCAGCGAGGATCGCCGCGAGAAGGAAAAGGCGATGCACGAGCGGTTCGCCAAGCGGATCGAGGAAGGTCTCAGGAAGATCGAAGCTGGCTGCGCCAAGCGAAAGTACAAACCGGTGACGATCGCCAAGCGTCTGGGCAAACTACTGGGCCGTAATAGTCGAGCGGCCGGCCTGTTCGAGACGGATGTCGTACAGGCCGCCGATGGGCGGGCGAAATTGATCTGGCGAAAGGTGGCCGCCTGGCGGGACTGGGCCGAACTGAGCGAAGGCTGCTACCTGCTCCGCAGCAACGTCAATGACTGGAGCGGCGAGGATTTGTGGAAGGCCTACATTCAGTTGACCGACGCGGAGGAGGCGTTCCGGATTCACAAGACGGACCTGCGGATTCGGCCGATCTGGCACCAGAAAGAGCAGCGGGTTGACGCTCACATTCTGGTGTGCTTCCTCGCGTACGTGGTGTGGAAGACACTGGGACAGTTGTGTCGGCAGGCGGGACTCGGCGACGAGCCCCGCCGTGTGCTGCAGGAACTCAGCCGCATCAAGCTTGTGGATGTGGTGGTGCCGACAGATAGTGGACTTGAGATTCGGCGTCGCTGCGTTACTCGGCCCGACGACCACCAAGCGATTTTGCTGCAACATTTGGCGCTGACATTGCCCTCGCAGTTGCTGGTGACTGACAAGAAACCGAACGAGATGTAGTCAAGACTTTTGCCGATTTTGTACGCAAACAAAGGACTTATGCTCGTAACTGGCGAACTTGGGCTACCCCCGTTGCCCGAAGCAATCGTTTCAGATGGGTGAAGTGTTACAGCTGGGCTTCACGATTCCCGGTCTGGGTAAGCTTGTACTGGTGAAGCGCAAGGCCCGCATGGGCAGGAATCC
>JAACEL010000483.1 GCA_011682535.1 Nitrospiraceae bacterium
GAGGATATCGTTGATGATTGCGAGCAGTGAGTCGGCGCTCTTCTGGATGGTGGTTGCATACTCGAGTTGCTCGCTGTCGAGGTCGGTATCGAGCAGCAACCCCGACATGCCGATGACGCCGTTCATGGGGGTACGGATCTCGTGACTCATGTTGGCGAGGAACTCGGCCTTGATGCGGGCGGCTGCCTCCGCTTGTTCCTTGGCCTCCATCAACGCGACCTCCATATACTTACGTTCGGAGAGGTCGACGAAGCAATCCAACAGACAACGGCGGCCATTGATGACCACCGGTACGACGGTCTTGAGAACGGGCAGTTCTCTGCCATCGGCTGTCCGCAAGACCCTCTCCGAACTGTCCATGGCCTGGCCCAAGTCGCTGATGGGGCACTTGCCAACTTCAGAAGGGCAGATGAAGCGGTGGCATATACGTCCTCGAATCTGGTCGAGAGTCGCGCCGATCATCATGCATGCGGCTGGATTCGCATCAATGATCTCGCGCGTGTCCTCGTCGACGACGACAATGCCGGTTTGGACGGCGTCGAGAATAAGACTAAGCCGGGTCTCGTTCTCCCGGTGGTTCTGTTCGGCCTGCTTGCGCTCGGTAATGTCCTCGACAACCCAAACGACTCCTTTCGTCAGGTCCGGTGGGGCAATGGCCTTGCCGTTGAACTGGCACAAGACGGTGTGGCCGTCTTTGTGCCTCAGAGGGTACTCGACCTGAACCGACTCCCCCTCGGCAAGCCTCGGGTAGTGCTCTGTACCGAACTGCTCGAACTGCTCCTCCGAGAGGTGGAACCGTCGCGGAATCTGGCCCACCATGTCTTCGGGCTCATAGCCCAGCATGTCGGCCATGCAGTGGTTAACTGTTGCGAGGGTTCGATTCCACAGCACCATGATCCCGACTGGGCTGGTATCCAGGATCGCTTCAAGCTGGCGCTTGGTCTCCAGTATTTCCTGGTTGCGTGCTTCCAGCGCCTCGGTGGCGGCCGTTGCATCCGCGAGCGAAGCGCGCATTTCGTCGCGCATCGTCAGAACGTCGAGCAAATAGCCGTCCTCCGCGAAATCATCAAAACTGAACGGGACCAGTTCCTCGGTGCTGGCGGGGTCGGGTGTGGCAAGCACGAGGCACCCGCCCTCGACTGGAAACCACCGGCCCACGACGGGCAGTCGCCCATCCGGAGCGACCAGGTGGAGTTTGTGGAACACGGCGGGTTGCGCCGCGGCGATATCCCAGGGAACGCCCGCTCCCCCGGCCCGGCACTCAAACACGTCACGCAACGAGGTACCCACGACGCCAGGCACGTGATTCTCGACGCTCGCGGTCGCCCAATGAACGACCCCGTCCGAGTCCGCCATGATGGCGAAGGACGCCAAGCTGGCAAGCATGTCCAAACGAATTTGAATGGGGGATTCTGCATTCACGGGAATGTGATCTCCATGGTGCATCTGTCATCGCCCTTGCGCCTACAGTGCGTTTCGCGTACCTGAAGGTTTTGGTCGAATGAACGCCCGACTCCGAGGATGAGGCCGTGCAGCATTGAACAAAGCCCACGGTGCGATTCGTAGTGCATCAACAAGCGGCCGTCGTCGAGTTCCTCGAACTCGAAACGGGGCGGGGTCGCGTTCATGATGCTGCGCGTGACCTGTTCGTGAACCCGGTTCATATGCAACAGAAGCTCGCGGGGCGAGGATCCTGCCAGAGCGAAGTAGGTGGGATAGTGTTGCTTGAGGGTGTTGAGCACGATGAACTCGCCGCACGCCATCATCACCTGTTCGCGAGGACAGTCTAGCTCCTCGGATGCGGCATCAAGAAGGGCGATGCTGCTCTCGTCGGGATAGTCCTGCCCGATGGCGAAGAAGGGAGGCTTACAGTCAGCGCGGGCCTTTACGCTGGCCCACACGTCCTTGCCGTGGACGGTCTCGACGAACTCCTGAATCCCCTTGTTGACGATCCCTTTCATCGCGTAGCCTCCAGAACGTACTATATCAAATAAGTCGTCGTCTTAGGACAGCGGCACCCGTGCTCCCAGCACGGCCGCGTGCGCGGTTCGCGCCAATTGTTTCAGGTCGAGCGGCTTGGACAACAGAGTGATCGCCCCCGACTCCATCGCCCGAATCAGCAACTGGCTGTTTGGATAGCCGGTAATGACGACGACCGGCATGTGGGGATGAACTGTGCGCGCCTCGGCGAGCAGCGTGGCGCCGTCAATCCCGGACATCACCAAGTCGGTCAGCATCAGGTCGGGTGGGGAATCGTTCAGCAGTTCCAACGCTTGCTCACCGTCCGTCGCACACACCACCTCGAATCCCTCGCGCCGCAAAACCCGCTCGACAAGCGCCCGGATGTCTTCCTCGTCGTCGACCACAAGAACTGTCGCCCTGTCGGTTCCATTTGCATGTGGGGAAAGTGCATCGTCGGCCACGGTGGGTTGGCCCTGGGCCTCGGCCCAGAAATCCAGCGAACGCCGGTTGAAACGCCATTTCTTGCCCGCCTTGAACGCGGGGACCGCCCCGCTCCGTGCCAAACGCCGCACCGTCTCCTCGTGCAACCCAAGCAATCGGGCCGCTCCGGTCACGCCCACTATGTCGCCGTTCTCCAGCATCGCTCACAACTCCTCAAAACTGGGGAGTTCTGCCAGCCCACGCCACGAAGCCAGCAATGCCCTCAAAAGAGCGCCAATCTTATTGCTTTTACTGTACAAAGTAGCACGCATGATTGGGGATGTCAAGGAGTCCCGAAAGGCCGGAATCGCGGGTTAGGTTCCGCGTGCGCGCACGGCCAGAGTCTATCTCCATGGAGGACGCGGCAGTGCAAGATGGACTGAGTCGGGTACGATGCGCTAGATTGGACGATGGGGACGCGATGCTGAGTTCCGCTCCCTGTACATCGCTTGACAGTGGAGAACGCCATGGCAGGAGAAAACGGCAAGCACCGTGTCGCCATCGGACATCCGTTGGCGATGAACGCCTTCGGACATTGGGTGCGGCTACTGCGGTCGGGGGGAGGTGTCGATCCGAAGTACTACGGCCGCGCGTTGTTCGTCACGGCCCTGAGCCCCATCACGCCGCTGTCGCGGTTGATCGAGCGCGTTCGGCACGGGGGCCGCGTCGCGGCGGCCGAACTCAAAGACGATCCCGTATTCATCATCGGCCACTGGCGTAGCGGTACAACCCACCTGCACAACCTGTTGAGTCGTGACCCCCGATTCGGCTTCGTGACGACGTTTCAGACGCAGGCCCCAAAGTCGTTCCTGTCGGCGTATCACACGAGCCGGGTCATCATGAGCGCCATGATGCCGGGCACGCGGCCCATGGACAACATGCCCCTCGGAACCGATCTCCCGCAGGAAGAGGAGTTCTGTCTGTGCAATGCGTGCATGCATTCCTTCTATGTGTGTTGGTACTTCCCGCGGATTGGCGAGGAGCGGCTGTTCCGGAAGTACGTGCTTTTCGACGGCGTGAGCGAAGCCGAGTTCGAGGAGTGGCGGCGGGAATACGTCGAACTGGTGAAGAAGGCCACGATCAATATGGACGGCCGCCAGTTGGTGTTAAAGAACCCGGCCAACACCGCGCGCGTCGAGTCGATCCTGCGCGTGTTCCCGCAGGCCAGGTTCATTCACATCTACCGCGATCCCTACGTGGTCTACAAGTCCACGCTCCAACTGCGCCGCACCCTCCCCCGTATGTTCACGTTCCAGAATCTCGAATTCGATGACCTTGAAGAGCGGGTGTTGCAGGAGTAC
Source organism: Nitrospiraceae bacterium (assembly GCA_011682535.1). Classification (GTDB taxonomy): domain Bacteria; phylum Hydrogenedentota; class Hydrogenedentia; order Hydrogenedentales; family SLHB01; genus JAACEL01. The sequence goes on from JAACEL010000483.1 coordinate 3,744, forward strand.
CGCGAGATGATGGGCCGGTTCTTCGAGCGCAAGGGGCGAATCCCTAAGGGGCAACTCGCCGAGATCCGCTACGAAGACCTCGA
>JAACEL010000114.1 GCA_011682535.1 Nitrospiraceae bacterium
TGCGGCTCCTTTCGTCTTGGGTTTCCGAGACGCGGCCCGTTAACCAGCGGGCCTCTGAGCCACACTGAGCCTCGTTTCCGCCGGAACATCAAGGCCGTTCCGGCCAGCTTTCGAGGATGTTTCTGGAGGCGGTGATGCGGGCGATCTGGCCGCGCGGAGGTAGCGCAGCAGGCCGCGGGCGAGGATGGCGGCGACCTCCTGGCGGCGCCGGTCGGCGGTCATCGAGTCGGGCTTTCGGGTCGGGCTTTCGGGTCGAGATCATGACATGGCTTCCAATGGGTCGCGGGCAATCGACTGCCCCTCCATTGGTTACCTATGCCATCGGCGCGCGGAATGTCCGGTGTACTTAACCGATTGAAGAAAGTTCGGCGAAGTTGGCAGGCGCAACCGTCCAAGAGAGCCTTGGATGGGCCATGGGACAACCGGCTTCGGTCGCCACAGAGTTTATCTAGTCAGCGACCGGAATATGGGATATCTTGTATCTGACGGATTCAGCCCCAGGTATGTCAGCAGTGATCACAGCATTCTGTCCGCCAACCTTGTAACCGACAGGTTTTCCTGTGATGGGATTGGTGGAGAGGTCATTTTCCGCAAAGTCAGACAGACGGGCTGGCCATCCATCGTGAGCGCGGCGGAATTCAGTTGCCTCAAGAGCAAGGGCAGCCAATCGAAGATAGATGCCTGCACGAACGCGAACCATGTTCCCCTCAATGACCATCTGGACCATGGCCAGACTGCCGAGGCGGAAAGCATCAGCAGGCGCACCTCGGCCATTGTTGAGCGACGATTCGATCTCGGTTCTCCTCCTTGACACGCTTTCGTGAACGGCCGACCATTCTCGCAAGCATGCTCCCAAAGGCAATTCAGTGGCGCGATAGCATTGGTCCAAGTACGCCAGGGCTTTGCCATGAGTCTCAGCGTAGGCAGCCAGCAGAGCTATTGAACTCGATGGCAAGCCAGCCTCTCCTGTGCCGCTCACGGTGCCCTCGTACACCTTCTCGATCATGCCTGCGCCGATCGCAAAGTGAAGGCGTGCCTTTTCCATTATGGGATAGTCCAAGCCTGCGGCAAGCCGGTCTCGTTGGCTGACAGAAGGCGTGGTTCGGGTCAGTATCAGTTTCAGCGCGTCCGCACACCAGACGCGCAACTGCAATTCCGTTGCCAGATTGCCAACCGTAGGTTGTTTCGCAGCATGGTCAGCTATTCGCAGAGCCGCCCCCAGTTCGTCATACCCTTGGGCCGGATCTGCATTGCAGGCAAGCCACAATCCATTGACCCAACTCGCAATACCGAGTTCAGACAACGTGGGCTCGGTACAATCCCCCATCAGTGGATCAGCGATCTCGGCGCAATAGCCCTTGAGAGAAGATGCCTGGTCACGCAACTCGAATGCTTCTTTGAAATTTCTGAGCAGTTGGCTCGTACGTTCGAGCAGATCTGCTGAAGGCTGTGCTCCTTGAGCCAAAAGCTTCATCCATTCGTCGCGAATAGTCGTGAAACGGTCTGTGTCGGTTGGCAAAGCCTCCAGGGCCCTTTGGTACAACGCTGCAGAATTTTCGGCGGGATCTGAGGGGCAGTCCCACTGCTGGCGAATACGGCTTTCTGTCATGATTTCAAACGACAACCCAGCCTTGATCGCAGCAAGTCGTTCTCTGGCGGCAGTCAGATTCGGTTGTGATCGTAGCAAAACGATGCTTACCGTCCCTGCCACCAGTGCCACCGCGATGACGGCCAGTGCCGCGAAAACCCGAACTCGCCCCGGAGCCTTCCCGTCAGCTTCATGTGCCATTTGCTTTGCTTTCGACATTCATTCCCCAGAATCTCCAAGCATCCAAACCGACAGCTCCCACCTTTGACGATTCTATCGTATTACGAGAGACCCGCAAGCACATGCTCGCCTTCGAGAGGACGGACGGTTGCCGCACAAGCTGAAACAGTCATTGGAGGACCGTCCGCCGAAACCACCACGCCCAACCATCCCCCGTCTGGCGAACCCAGCACGCCCGACCTCCTCATAACCCGAGCCTATGGTCTCAGCAGAGACACAGAGACTTCTGGCCAATCGGGGTGCCAGACACGGTGACATGGCCTTGGCCGCATGTCTCCCATGTGTCTCTGGCCGAAACGAGGCATGGCCGCCCCGGGCGTAACCCGTTGCCACACACCACCTTCCAGGTGCCTCGTGACTCGCGCACGTTGCTCAGCGGCCACTTCCGGTGCGGCATTTGCGGGGAGAAGATGACCGGCCAAGGTCGCCACGAGAAGAACGAGGGCAAAGAAAACAGTGAAGGCCTGGTACAGGATTAGTAAGCCATCGCCAGCCACACGGCCGTCTGTTGCTCCCTCCCGTCGCGTTTCTCATACCAGGCCTTGTGAGAGAGCGATTGATGATGAACTGGCCGGTCCGCGGGGACCCGTATGGAGACCGCAAAGCCAGTCAACGCTGCTGCGGGGCACGTTCCCGTCACATTGTCTTCCAACGTCCTCCGCCATTTGGATGAAGTGGCCTCGGGCCTGGCGGACGTCGTCCGACGGCGACTCCCCGAGCCAGAGGCTATAGAGCGTCGCGACCAACGGTGCGATAGTCATCAGCCATGTGGTCCTGCCAGACGCTATCGTGTTGCGGTGGCAAGCCAGTGATTACGCTCTGGATATAGCGGTGCGAACATGATAAAGTTATTGTACACATCTGCTGGCAGGTCCGGACGGTTGTCAGTGGCCCGACAGCCGAGCCAAGTCACAATACCGGTAGGACTTGGGGGTGACGAGCCATGAAGCTTCAGTCAATCCTTTCGCTTCTCCTGGTTCCAGCATTGCTTGCCATGGCCAGTGACGCCATGGCCGATGCAATTTACATGCGGGATGAAGGACCACCCTATGAGGGCCGCATTCTCGGCATCACGGCTGAGGGCCTACAACTAGAGTGGCAGGTATCCGGTGCCAACAAGCACATCCAGTTGAAGGAGATTCAGCGAATTACAGTCGATGGTCGGGCTGATTTCAACGCTTCTGAGAACCTTGTGGTCAAGCAGGAGTACAAGAAGGCCCTGCCAGGCTACAACCGAGCCAAACGCGCGGCCGGGAAGAAATGGCTCAGGGAGTACATCACCGCTCGCCAGGTCGTGTGCTGCGGACAGACAGATCGTCTTGCTCAGGCAGTTCAGCACTACGTGGTGTTGTACCGATCCAATTCAAGCCTTCTGCCAAGCTTGGCGGCTCCGAAGATTCAGCCGAAGGGGAACGCAGAGAATGCGACGGCGCTGCAGACCATCGATGAGGCATTGACCGCATTGCCGAACGGGCAGTACGTCAAACAACTCAAGGAACTCAGGCAATTGATCGCCAGCGTTGAAGCCGGGAAAACCGTGGTACTACCCACGAAACCTGGAGCCAAGAAACAGCCGGCGCCCCCCACCGAGAAGAAGCACCCTGCATTTCGCGAGGCACCCGGTCGCATGATGCCCGTGGCGCCAGAGAAGGGGATTCCGAGCGACATCCGTGGTGTATTCGACCAGTTCTATCGCAGCAAGGTGAGCAATGCTTTGGCGACTGCCGGTGTTGATGACGATGCCCGATTGGCTCAACAACTCTTTGATGAAGCCAGAAAGCGAAAAGACCATCCGGACTTCGCCGCCTATGCTCTTGACCATGTCGTCTACCTCGCCAGCATCTGTCCGGATCAGCAATCGCTCCTCTACGCTGCGCTCAGAATCCAGAAAGTCTCGCAACTGCGTCCGCCCAAAGGGTGTCTGGCAAGAATGATGCAGATTGCCTCCCGGACTGCAGACGGTCTGCATGTGCAGGAGCGAGAACGTTGGATGCGCGAGACTTGGGCGATTGACGCGAGCGAATACTGCGCTCTTCAGATGCAGGCCAAGCGTTTCAAGCAGGCGTACGAGACGATACGCACTCTGCAAGCAGCATACCAGAAGCATTTTGGTGCTGTGCCACAATGGCTGAGTGATGAAGTGGAAGGCATCGGTTTTGCCAAGGACTTCGCCGACGCGTGCGAGCGGTGCAAGGTCGCTGTGGCTGGCGAAGGTTCGCATCCTCAGGAGCACCTGTTTCTGGCCATCTATGCGCTGATGGTTGATAAGGACTTGAGCAAGGGGATACATCATCTGCAGGCTTCGGGGCTTGAAGAGGCCGTCACCCTGGCGAAGAAACTCAAGGGTTCTGCCAGACCTTCTCAGGCGGGCCAGCGCAGCTTTGATATTGGCTTGGCCGTTGTGGCGATTGCCAAGAAGGTTAAAGGCCCGTTCCCGCAGTTTCTGTTGTGGCAGGAAGGCAAGCACAACCTGAGGGCGGCGATTGTATCCGGACAACTGTCCAGCGCCGATCAACTCCAAGCAGAGATGCTTATGGAACACCTTGATGGCCGCACCAAGGCGATTGCGGCGAAGGTGCCCCGTGTTCTTCGGGAGCAATTGGAGCGGGCCGATGGTGGAGCACTTGCTCACGCTGTTGGCAGTGACCTGACATTCTTCGGCGTCAGTTTGAACCAGAGTCGGAAGGTTGTCTATGTCGTCGACCGCTCCGGGTCGATGACCGACAGCATCATGTACGTGAAGTACGAGCTTCGCCGCTCGATTCGGGCGTTGAAACCCGAGCAGCAGTTCTATGTGGTTTTCTACTCAACCGGCCCGGCCAGTGGAATGCCCGGCGGCAAACTCGTTCCGGCGACCGATGTGAACAAGCTGTCGGCCTACGAGTTCATTGACAGTATTGTCCCGATAGGTCAGACAGATCCGTCTGAGGCACTAACCACGGCCTTCAAGGCTAGGCCGGATATCATCTGCCTTCTTACCGATGGGGAGTTCGACAAGAAGATCGTCGGTCTGATCGACAGGCTGAATAGGGGCAAGAAGGTCACGGTACACACCTTCTGTTACATCTACACCGGCGGCGAAGCAATCCTGCAGCAAATCGCCAAAAACAACGGTGGTGTGTACAAGTACATCGGCGAAGACGATCTTGAATCGCTGGGACGATGAGGCACCGCCTCATCTTCAAGTGGTACGGCTGTGCAGATGCCGCCTCTTCCGGACAAGGAGAGAGTGCGACTTATCAAGTGCATCCGCCAACTTGAACTGCGTAAGACCTGCCAGGCCTGTAAGGGAACAGGGATCCTCGGCAGGGGAAAGTGCTTGAATTGCGGAGGAACAGGAAGGACGCCGATTCGGAACCTGTTTGGGATGATCAACGGGATCAAGAATCTTCTGGCCAAGCACGGGGTTTCCGTTTCGCCTGATCTGCGTGCACGCGCCGAGGCCGTCATCGCGGACGTTCGCGCAAATAACCGGTAGTGCATCTGAAGACGCGACAGGCGGTGTCACGAGAATTCTCACGTATCACCTTTGTGATCTCATAGGAGAGGTCAGAATGATCCTCACATTCAAGTGCAGTGGGTGCAACAGACTGCTTCGTGTTCGCGACACGCTTGCCGGATTTGAAGTGACGTGCCCCGGTTGCAACCAGATGAATAGGGTGCCGTCGTCAACGCCGACGCCCCCGACTGCCCCAGCCGAGCCGGTGCCGGCACCCGATGCCATAACCACCGCCCATGCCCCCGTCGATCCGGTGCCATCCGCAAAAGTGGCCCAACCTGTATCATTTTCATCTCCGTTGGAAGACTATGGCAAGAGGTACGGCTTGATATGGGGCATCCTGCTCAGTGCGGCGGCCATATTCCCAGTCCTGATCGCCGAAGGCGGCCCCGGCCACTGGCGACTCTATTGGCCGAACTTCCAGTTGCTTGCACAGTCGACAGTGCCGGGCTCGATGAAGTTTCTGATGCTGTTACCACTGCTGGCGGGAATTGCGATGTGCGTGATTTCGCAACTCCTGCGAGGATACGCTCGGGCACTGACCTTGATCGGCATTGGCCTTTTCATGTGGATTTCCATACTGGGCTCCGAAGTCTGGACGGCCAAGGTGCTTCTTGGAGCATTTGTTCCCGCTCTCGGTGCGATGATCGACTACGTAATCTGTCTCATGTTCATTCTTGCAGCCATGTTTGTCGGATTCCGACTGCAAAACACCAACCCGGGCACACTGGCCGGACGACTGGCTGCGGGGATCAGCGGTGGCATCCTGCTCCTGATGCTTGTTCTGCCTGTGCTACCTGTAGAAGCAGGATCCTTGTTCTTGACACTGCCGTTCGATGCTATGGGCCAACACCTTGGCCTTGGCCTGATTCTTCTGCTTCAACTACTCGCCTTCATAGCCCTGGGCATTATGGGATGCACGACGTTTCAGAAGAGCATCTCGGCTAATCGCCTGGTATCCGCCACGGCTTCGTGGATTCTTCTGCTGACTATCTTCATCTTGCCGCTGCTTTATTACGAAGTGCTGTTCGACGGGTTTCGCAGGGGTGGATCGGCTTCCGGCGCGATCGCGGTCTTCGGCGGGCCGGTGCTGTGGACGATCAAGACGGAGTTGTGGCTGATCGGCGTGATGGCTCCGGTAGTTATTGGTGTTCTGGATCTCTATCCCCATCTCGCCAACAGTTGGCGTAGCAAACGCGAATTGGCGGCCACTGCGGCGCTTTCGAGAGGAGCACCCCCTGCGCAAACCCCGTCATCACCCGCAAGCTTTGCAGCAATCCCCTTGCCCTCCGGCAGCCCGGCAACCGCAGGGCAACAAGCCGAGGCACCGGGCGTTGGCGCCGAGGATCTTAAGGCCAAGCTTGAAGCACTCAACCAACTCTACGTTGACGGCTTGATTACAGAAACCGATCTGCTGATTCAGCGGAAGGCCCTGCTCGATGGCTTCTCAAGCTGAGACCGGATTCGGGGGTGATTGCGATAGCCCCTTAGGGAATCGCGTTGCCTTGCTGATCGACAAACTGGAAGACGCCGCGGTTGCTCTTGGCGATTCGCTTCAGAATCGGCATGCCTTGCGGCGAAACGAAGCAGACAGTATTCACCTTCGTCTTCCTGCCGACGTTCAGGTTGTCAACCCGGTCGGCGATTCCCTCCTCGAATTCACCATCGGTCAGCAGGTTGATGGTATCGGGTTTCAAGCCAAATGCCCGGGTCAGCGCCTGAGTGGGATTGGTTCCGTTGGCTGAACTGATCGAATCAACGAAGGCCATGGCCCGCTGTTTGTTGGCTGCCGTGGCCTTGAATGGCGGCGTCCCTGGCATTTCGTACGTTATCGTGCTGAAGAAGATGACATGAAATTCCTGCGCGGCACCGAGACCGTTGAGTGACCGCTTCAACTCGTCTTTGGCAATGTCAATCCTTCCGGACATCGAAGAAGAGCAGTCAACGACAAACACGACTGTCTTCGCCCCGAGCATCGAGATTCCAAAGAACTTCTGCTCAACAACCCGCCGTTGCGCATCGCCGCATCGGTCGGTGATGTCGGCCATCAGGAGATGCTGAACCAAGCTGGGCAACGATAGCGACGCGACGGCATTTCGCACTCTGAGTGCGTTTTCCGGAGACACGGGTTGTGTATCAAGGGCCTGCATGGCCTCGCCGAGTTCCCTTGCTGCCGCGCTGCCAGAGGCGGCAAGATGCCGCCTCGCCTGCGCCACATCACCCGCCTTGGCCAGACTCAGAATGGCCTTATACAGATGAAGACCGGTCACCGTACCTGCAGTTCCTACTTGATCATCGACTGCTTTGAGCGCCGCCAGCACCTCCCGGTTGGAACGGATGGCTTCGGGGACCGGCAGTTTCCCAGCCTTGGCCACTCTTGAGACGGCGGCCAGCGTTTCCAGTGCATCACCAAAGGCCAACCGCGTCGTCTGAGCTTGCGCCAACTCCAGGGCGTCAACGGCCCATACGTTGCTCAGCCAATAGGGTCGCGTGGCCTTGTCCATCTGTTGGATTGCCCTTGGCGCGACACACATCATCTGCGTCAGGCACCATTCGGACGGTCGGAGTCCTGATCGCTTCAGAGATCGCAGCGCCGCATAGACCAAGTCCTGATGTTGTGCCGAGATGCTGCCCAATCGGACGACATAGCCCAAGGCCAGCGAGACGAACGCCGGATCATCGGCCCGCGATTTCGCCTCAAGAAAGATACGCTCCGCGAGGCGGCCATCGTCGATTGTCTTGGCAGTGCCCAACGCCGTTTTGATCTCGCCCGCAAACAGCTTCTCGAACACCTTGGCCGTCTCGGCGGGGATTGGCTTCGCTGGCGGAATCGGCTCGATTCTATTGAATTGGGCGGTATCACCACCGACCATGAGCACCACGACGAGGGTCAGAACCCCATGTGTCATCACAATTGTCCTATGCTATTGCACGCCTGTTGCAGCACGCTAAAGGGGCTTTCGAGCACCATGACGCATAGCGGCCCACGGCATCGCCGCGATCACGGTTTCGGTGTCACCTCAAAAGATTCCCAGTAGTTCTTGATCTGGCGGTAGGATTTCTCTCCCAGTTGCACGTTTCCGCTCTCAAGACGGGTACATCTCAGCGAGGTGGGAAATGCCAGCTTGGCTCCTTGGACAACGAAACCATCATCGAGAGTGAAGCCCTTGAGCAATTCGGGAACCGGACGGCGGGCCTGATCGCGGCCAAGGATGATCTGAGTTCGGTCCGCATTCCACTCGAATCCGATTTCCCAGACCATGCTCACCTCTCCCTTCTTGCCGAATGTTCGTCGCACTTCCAGCACGTCATCGGCGCGCAAGATGAGGACACTGGATGTGTAACTACCCGGTAAGAAATCGGCTGAGGCATCCCCATCCACCTGCTGCCATCGGCCGAGGGTTTCTGGGGGCGGTTCATTGCTCTGCCGGGCTTCGATCATCCCCGTTGGCTTCGACTGGGTCGGCGGTGGCGGTTCAGGTAGACTCGGAATCTGAGCCACGTCAATGGTTGGCGGTCTTCTTGATGTTGCGGCGATTGGTTTGGTAATTGTGTCCTTCGGTACAGCGTCACCGGTGACAAGCGCCGTTGCAGGCATCCCGCTCTTTCCAAGGGCTGCACTCGCCTGCTGGGCCTGCTTCCTTGCATCCATGGCTTTCTGACGCGCCTCGCGGGCAATCGCCGCCGCCTGATCAGCATTCTCGACAGCCTTGGCAACCTCGGCTCGGGCAAGGCGAACAAACGAAATGTTGCTGCGCTCCTGGGACAACGTCTCGGCGCTGCGTGCGGCAACCTCGGCTTGATTGCCGGCGATCTTGGCCATTTGTTCCGCCTTATCGGCGGCACGACCCGCTTGCTGAGCAGACATGGCCGCGGCATTGGCACTTGCCTGGGCGGTCCCCATATCGCCCGCCTTCAAAGCAGCTTCGGAGCGTTGTGCCGCTTGGGCTGTCTTCAAAGCAGCCGCCTGCGAGGCCTGGCCTTCTTCCCGGGTAGCATCGAGTGCCTGCGCGGTGGCGGTGGTTGCAACTCGAACCTGATCGAGCGACTTGGACGCCAATGCGGCCCCATTGGCCTTGGTGCTCTGGGCTTGGGCGACGTCAGCGTGTACCGCTGCCTGGCGTGCAGCATCGGCAGCACGTTCAGATGCTTTTGCGGCGCGGGCGGCCGCATCGCCGGCGGCGCGTCGAACGGATGGATCCACGCTATCAGCTAACGAGCGAGCGGCCTTTGATGCTCCGTCGGCGTGCCCCTGAGCCTGTGATGCCAATGATTTTGCCTCATGGGCGTTCGCGCGGGCCTGTGCGGCTTGCTGAGTTGCCTGTGTCGCGTGACGGGCGGCAGTGTTGGTATCGCCAGTCTTTGCAGCATTCGTCGCCTGTTGTGCTGCACGGGTCGATGCGGAAGCTGCCTTCTGAGAACTGGCGGCACGGTTTTGGGCTTGGTTTGCGGCCTGGCTGGCGGCGGTGGCGGCTTGCTTGGCTTGGTCCACAGCCATCGCCGCAGATGCCGCTTGCCGGCCTGCCGCCGCTGCCTGGGTTGCCAGCGATGCGGCTTGGCTGGCCTGTTGGGCCGACTGGTTGGCCGCACCCACGGCTTGTGATGCCTGTGAGGCCGCTTGTTGGGCAGACTGTTTGCCGACTCCTCCGGTGCATTGCGCGCTGGCGGCAGCGGCCTGTTGTGACAGGGAAGAGGCCCGGTTGGCTTGCTGCTGTGCTGCTGCGGCAGCCTGTTGGGCTTGTGTCGCGGCTTGTGAGGCTCTCTGTGATGCCGCTTGAGATTGCCCGGGATTCGCAGCCCTTGCTGCCGCGGAAGCCTGTTGAGCGGCCTGTTGGGCTTGGGTGGCAGCCTGCTGAGCGGCACGCTGGTGCTGAGCGGCTTGAGCGGCGGCGGCGGTAGCTTGTGTTGCCGCCTGCTGGGCGGTATTCAGCGGGGACGATGTTGCTCCCGGCGCCGCTGTTTGTGATGGTGACTGAGACGGCGTCTTCTGTGGCTGGGCTGATCGAGGGTTTGAGGACGACCGATCAATTACAACGTCTTCGCTACTCCGCCGATCAGGCTTTGCCACAACGCCGCCCTCGTCTGACCGAACGGCATCCTTCTTGCATCCGCATGCGAGTGCCGCGAGAAGGCAGAGAAACAACGTGGCCAGGGCCGGTGGGCGAGCATGCGCTCGAGTCATCTTCGGCAGGTTGAAGCACGACGCCTTCACCTTCGCCGGTTCATCCATGGGCTCACTCCGTTTCGTGATAGGACGCTCGGAAAACACTCAAAGCTCCATCCGCAACTGAGAATGCCTGCACGTTGTAGCTGTATCCTAGATCAGAAACTGCTTTGCGCATGCGCTGAAACGATTGGTATGACTTGTCGCTGCGGTAAACACAGAACACGCAGTAGTAGCCTCGAGGAGGGTAACCTCTCAGCGTGGCTAATACCGCATCAAGTGGCTTGCCAGCGTCGGGCATCCCGATTCCCATGGTCTTCAACGGCTTAATCGTGGCCGATGTGCCGTCCGCTCCCGGTGTAATCAGACAATCCTCCAGTGTATAGGCAGGGCCTATCCACCGAATGCCACCCACACCGGCACGGAATAGCTTGTCGTCCTTGATCAAGTAGTACCGCGCCGTCCCGCGGGCGGCGCCTCGCCGGTGGGGCAGGCGAATGTTCTGCCGTGGCCGTTTCGCCAGATCCAGCAATTGCTGCTTCAGTACCTGGGCTTCCTGCCTCTTGGCTCTCAGCCGCAGGTCGGTTCGCGACTTCTTCAGTTGAGCCTCGCCCAGAGTGCGCTGCTCCTTCTCCACGTCGGTCTTCTGGCGGCTCAGCCGCGTGCCGGCCGTCTTGATAGCAACCTTGAACTCACCGTAACGGCCAACGAGTTCTGACAGCGCATTGCTGTCGGGCTGACCAGAAGTAACGGCAAATGCCGCACGCTGTCTGTCAAGATCGGCGACCTCCTGTGCAAGCCTTGCTTTCTCAAATGCCAGTTTGCGGGCCTCCAAGGATCGAGCCATATCCTGCTGAGTTGGCGTTGGCATCCGGGCCAGAGTACCCTGCATCTGGAGAACAATCAGAATGGCCATAAGCACAATGCCACCGAACACGTTGCAGATCGTGTCAAGCAACAGTTCAAGACTGCTATCCTGATTGAGCCTGCGTAGTGCCATGCGCGGTTCCTGTAAGGCAATCAGAATGCGGACCAGTTCTCCGGCAGGAGGTCCGTTCCCGTTTCGTAGCCCGACTTACTCAGCAGTGCTCTCAAAAGATCGGCATACCGGCAGCCCGACGGCTTGATCAGCAACACGAAGTAGCATTGGGCTTTGTCCTGCTGCTTCGCCCACAGAAGAAACTGCTTCACTCGCTGTCCCAGATCATCCGCTTCGAACTCCATGAACGCGCCGGCTTTCAGCCCAGAGGAAATGCGTATCTTCCGCGCCGACAACTCGACGAGCCACGG
>JAACEL010000484.1 GCA_011682535.1 Nitrospiraceae bacterium
AGAGGCGCTCCCACACCCGATCGAGCAAGCGCAAGGTGAGTTCCTCAGGGAGGCCCATGCCGGAGAACAGACCAATGGTTCGCACGACGTTCCTACGAATCCGCTCGCCCACCAATGCGCCGTATTGGCGCCCGATCTCTTCGGGCGGCCCAGAGAGATGCAGCACGGGCAACTCGCCCAGCGGCGAACGGTACAATTCGAGAAATCCCCTACCTGCGGTTCCCACGATCTCACGACCATCCGGCCGGTGCCTGACAACGCCCATGTCGCGCTCCCGATTTCGTCGTTCAACGACGATGCAGTATAACAAGGACGGAGAATCGAAACACAGTCGCGCTGGGCCGGGGTTTGCGATTGCGGCATGGGCTACCTACAATGCTTGTACCCCGTTCGTGCGTTGTGAAACCGTCGGGATCTCGCCAGAATGAACCGCTTTCTTCTCATAGGAATTGACGGCGCCGAGCCAGCGCTGGTTGAACGGTGGATGGACGCGGGCCGTCTCCCACATCTGGCGCGGCTGCGGGACACGGGCGCCTATTTCCGGCTGGCATCGACCACGCCTCCGGCGACGTTCCCGGCGTGGACGACGTGTGTGACGGGGGTGGGGCCGGGCAAGCATGGGGTGTTCGACTTCACGGAAATGCGGCAAGGGGAGTACGCGCTACGGTTTGTCAACGCGACGCATCGGCGTGTGCCGGCGCTGTGGAATATCCTCTCCGACGCGAAGAAACGGGTGGGTGTGCTGGGTGTGCCGGCGACGTATCCGCCGGAGGCGGTGAACGGATTCATGGTGTCGGGATTCGATTCCCCGGTCTGCACAAGCGTGGACCGCTCGTTCGTGTATCCGCCGGAACTCTATGGGGAGGTGGCGGGCTGGCGATTCGCAGACTTCCAGGAGAGCCGCATCGGGCCAGGGTGGCACGACCGGGCGTTGCCAAAACTACTGGCGAAGATCGCGGACAAGGAAACTGTGGCGAAGCGCTTGCTGGCGCGGGAGCCGTGGGATTTCTTCATGGTGGTATTCGGCGAGTCGGACACGGTGGCGCACCATTTCTGGATGTTCCATGACCCCGCGTCGCCCCGGCATAGGCCGGGCCATGAGGACGCGATCCGGTTGGTATACGAGCGCCTGGACGCCGCCATCGGCGCATTGGCCGACGCGGCGGGCAGCGAGGTCACGGTGGGGGTCGTGTCCGACCATGGCTTCGGCGGCGCGGGCACGGGGGTGGTACATCTGAACAACTGGCTGGCGGAGCAGGGTCATTTGCGCTTCGCGCCCGGGGGGGGGGGCCTGCTCGGCGGTGAAACTGACGCCCTCGCGGTGGCAGGGAGCGCTGTTCCGACGCTTCCGCGGCCTCGCGGGCCGCGCGGAGAGCCGGTCGCGGTTCGCGGGCATCGATTGGACCCATACGCGGGCGTGGTCGGAGGAATTGAACTACTTCCCGTCGGTGCGGGTCAACCTGCGCGGACGCGAGCCTGACGGCCAAGTGGCCCCGGCGGATTATGACCGGTTCGTGGCGGACCTGTGCGACGAATTGGAGGCGTGGGAATGTGTGGAGAGAGCCTGGCGGCGGGACGAGTTGTACGACGGCGGCTATGTCGATCGCGCCCCGGATGTCGTGCTGCAGTTGGCGCTCGAGGACGGCTACTCGCATTCCTGTCTGCGCAGCCGGGGGGGCGCGCCGTTCCGGCGAATCGGACCGGACGAATTCATGGGCGGGCGCGAGCGCGGGATGAATGGAAACCATCGTCCGCAAGGTGTACTCTTCCTGTCCGAAGAAACGGGTGCCGTGAGCGCGGGAATCGAGGACGTGGCGCCGACGGTGCTGGCATGCCTGGGCCTAGCGGGTCCGCCGATGGACGGCACGGCGCTGTTGGGCAAGCCGAACGGCGCAGCCCACGCGGCGAAACGTGCCCCCGAGTGCGACTACACGCGCGAGCAACAGCAGGCCGTAGAGGATCGGCTGCGTGACTTGGGATATTTCGAATGAGTGAGGATCCAACCGTCGTATTGCGCGCGCCAGCCGCCTCAACGTACCGGGTGGCGATGGTGGGGGCGTGTCCGTACCCGGTGCCTCAAGGCTCGCAAGTGCTGCTGCGCCAGACGGCGCTGGGCATTCGCGAGCGAGGCCATGACGTGCGCCTGGTGGTCTACGGCCACGGCATCGGTCAGGACTCGAGCGGGCTCGACGTCCACCGTTGCCGGCGCATCCCGGGTGTGCGGCGCACCGCGGCTGGGCCTTCCCTGGCGAAGCCGATATTGGACCGGCTGCTGGTTCGTACATTGAAGCGAGTGATTGACGAACACCGCATCGACCTGGTCCATGCGCACAACTACGAAGGACTGTGGGTCGCACTGAAGGCGGGCAAGCGCCCGATCGTCTACCATGCGCATAATGCGATGGCGGACGAACTTCCCCATTTCCTTCTGGGGGGCCGCCTACTGGGCCGGCGCCTGGACCGCACGTTGCCGCGCCGGGCCGACCATATCATCGCTCCGCACAAGCGGCTGGCCGAATACCTACTATCGTGCAGGTGCGAGGCGTCGCGGATCAGCGTCATCCCCCCGCCCGCCGACATACAAACTTTTCAACAGGCCACGGTGTCAGACGAGAACGCGCTGGGCATCCCCCCGATTCTCTACACGGGGAATCAGGACCGCTATCAGAACCTGGATCTACTATTCAAGGCGGTGGCGAGGCTCTGCACCGACATGCCGAGCGCGCGGCTGATCGTGGCAACGGCGCAGGAAGCAGAGTTGGCGGACGCGGATGTGCTGCCAACGCCGGACGTGGACAGCCTGCGCAAGGTACTGGCACAGGACTCGGTGGTGGCGTGCCCGCGCGTGTCGTGGTCGGGGTATCCAATCAAGCTGTTGAACGCGATGGCGGCGGGCCGGGCCGTAGTGGCGTGCGAAAGCGCGGCACATCCGATCACCCATCGTCATGACGGGATCGTGGTGGCCGACAACGACGTCACGCAGTTTGCGAAGGCGTTGCAGTGGCTGATGACGCAACCGAAGGTTCGCGCGCGGCTGGGTAGGAATGCGCGCGCGACGGCGATCGCCAACCACGGCCCGGCCCAAATCGCGACATCGATTGAGCAAGTCTACGAACGTGTCATGAAAGCCGCCGACCATTAGATTAAGAGTAACCCTTCACATGCTAAGCAAAAGGAGCACTGCAGAGCCGGTGGAAGATCTATGAAGAGGCGTGATGTTCCCCAGTCTCAGTACTCTGTGTTGGCCCATCCCATCGCAGAGTCGCGGAGAGCGCCGAGAAACGCGGAGCAGAAACAATGACCGGCAAGGATCATGCAAAGACCCTGGCCTATCTTCGGTTGACGAACAAGCGTTTGGGGTTGAACATCAATTTCCATGAGCCAAGGCTCGTGGATGGTATCAAGCGGATTGTGAATAATCTTGAATGACCCGACTCTGCGAAACTCGGCGGTCTCGGCGCCTCTGCGTTGGGGTATCGCAGCCGTACGTGAACGCTTACAATTAGGAAGACGGGAGAGATAATATGAAACAGGTGCGGGTTGCGGGGCTGGCAGTGCTCCTGGGGACAGTGGCGAGTGCCGTGACCGCTCTGGCGGTGGAGGCGGAGCCGCTAACGTTCTCCGTGACGGGAGACGGACCACGCGGCGCCGAGGATTGGGACTTGCTCCCGGCGTACTTCGCGCTGGAGAAGGCGGACGGGCGAAGCGCGTTCCTGTTGCACGTGGGCGACATCTGCAAGGGGCATGACGTGCTGCCTGAGGCGTACTACGCCCGGGTGGCCGAGCTGTTTCAGCGGTCGCCGGTGCCGGTGGTGTTCGTGCCGGGAGACAACGAGTGGAACGACCTGGAAGACCCGGATGAGGGGTGGCGGTTCTGGGAACGGCACTTCCTGCGCTTCCCGAAGCACTTTGCCGATGGCCCGAAGGTGTGGCGCCAGCACGTGCGTCCGGAGAACGTGGCGTGGATAGCGCAGGGGGTTCTAATCATGGGCATCAACCTCGTGGGCGGAACGGTACATGACGCCGCCGAGTGGAAACGGCGTCACAGTCAGAATGCGGCCTGGGTGCGGGACAACCTGACGTGGTACGGCGGCCGGGTGCGCGCAGCGGTTGTGTTTGCACAGGCCGCGCCGAGTGAGAAACAGGAGGATTTCTTCGCACCCTTCGTGGAGGCGGCGGCGACGTTCGGCAAACCGCTGCTTTATCTGCACGGCGACGGCCACGCATGGCAGCACGAGCCGCAGTGGCGCGCTCCCAACGTACTCCGGGTCCAGGTCGATCAAGTCTCCAAGGCGCCGCCGGTTCTGGTAACGGTGACGACGGATCCAGGGCAGCCTTTCGTGTTCGACCGCCGGATCGACTAGGGAAGGCCAGCCGGGGCAGAACGGGACACCACCGATCGTTTTCGCGCTAAGCGGCCATTGTCTTGGTGGGAGGAAACGCCATGAAAGCGCCTTTGGATCGCTGGGGGATGATCGCGAGCGCGTGTGTCGTGCTTGCGGCGTTCGGTGCTGAAGCATCGACGACTGGCTTCTGGATTCCGGCCGAGCCCCCGGAGACCCATTACCGCATCGACGCAAAGGGGGAACTGGCGATGGCCGCAACCGCCTCGCGGGTCGCGAGTGGCGGGGGACGGCTGCAAGGGACAATGCTGGAACAGGTCACCGCAGCCATCGAAGCGCTCCCTTGGACCAACCCCGGCCGCGAGCCGTTCGACCTGTTCTTTGTGGCGCTCGACGCGGAACTGAGCGACGTCAAACTGTGGGGCAAACTGGCGCTGACGCTGTACGACGCCAAGTTCTACCCCGAGGCCGTGGAAGCGTTCGAGAAGACGGCCGAACTGGCGCCGGAGGGCTCGGACTGCTCTTGGGTTGCGTTGGTTTGGCAGGGGCATGTGCATGACATCGCTGAAGAACGCGAGCGAGCCCTGGAATGCTATCAGCAAGCGCTCGGCAAGTGTTCCGGGGATGGCATGAAGCACGATCAGTATGGAATGAGCATTGACGAGGCGTGGATCAA
>JAACEL010000485.1 GCA_011682535.1 Nitrospiraceae bacterium
CTGCCGCTGACGCCGCATCCTTTCGCGGAGATCGCCGAAAGGGCGGGGATAAGCGAAGAGAGGGTGCTTGAACGGCTAAGGGCCTGGTCGGCGGACGGGACGATTCGGCGTCTTGGCGCTCGAGTCAATCATCGGTCCCTCGGTTACGCCGCCAATGGCATGAGTGTGTGGGACGTGCCGACCGAAGAGGTGGAGGAGGCCGCCGGCTACATGACCCGGCAATCCGAGGTCAGTCACTGCTACCTGCGTCCGCGCCACCCGAGTTGGCCCCACAACCTGTACGCCATGATCCACGGCGAGACCGAGGAAGAGGTACACGCCGTCGCCGCCCGTATTGCCCGGCACACGGGACTCGATTCCTACCGGGTGCTCTTCAGTTCCCGAGAACTCAAGAAGAGCGTACCACGCTATTTCGCCGAAGAAGAATCCGCCACGGGAGATGTTCAGGCATGAGCCACCCCAGTCACGGCGGCCCCGGGCCACACGAACCCCGGCTTATCGCTTGGGAGTTGACTCGGAGTTGCAGCCTCAACTGCCGTCATTGCCGCGCCGCTGCCGAACGTGGGCCCTACGAAGGAGAGCTGACCCTCGGCGAGATCAAGCGCGTGGTGGACAACGTGGCGGATCGCTTCAACCCCATCATGATCCTGACCGGCGGCGAGCCGCTGCTGCGCCCGGACCTGCTGGATATCGTCCGCTACACCAAATCCAAAGGCCTTCGCCCCGTCCTGGCCACGTGCGGCACCCTGCTGACCGAAAAGTTGGCCCGCGACGTCCGAGAGGCGGGCGTCGAGCGCATCAGCGTCAGCATCGATGGTCCGGACGCGCAGAGCCACGATGGTTTCCGGGGCATCCCCGGGGCTTTTGAAGCCTCGATGAAGGGGCTCGAGGCCGCCCGGGCCGCTGGGCTCGATTTCCAGATCAACACCACCGTCACCCGGCTGAACATGAACGACCTCGAGGCCATCCTCCAACTGGCCATCTCACTGGGCGCCGCGGCTTTTCACCCGTTCTTGTTGGTGCCAACGGGGCGTGGCAAAGATCTGCAAGAGCACCTCCTGGACCCTGAGGAATACGAGCGGATCCTGCACCGCATCTACGACCTGCGGGACGAATCGCCGATTCCTTTCAAGCCGACTTGCGCGCCGCACTACTACCGCGTGCTGCGGCAGCAGGAGGCCCAGGCCGGGCGTACGGTCACGCCGGACACCCACGGGCTCGACGCCATGAGCAAGGGCTGTATGGGCGGTTTGAGCTTCGCGTTCATCAGCCACGTGGGACGGATCCAGATATGCGGTTTTCTCGAAAAGGAAGCGGGCGACCTCCGCGAAAACGATTACGATTTTGCGGCCATCTGGCGCGAATCGACGCTCTTCAACGAATTGCGCGACCCGGCCAACTACAAGGGTGACTGCGGGGCGTGCGGATACTGGCGATGGTGCGGCGGCTGTCGTGCGCGCGCCTATGCGATGACAGGCGACCACCTCGCCGAGGAGCCCCATTGCGCCTACGTGCCCCCGAAGCGCCGCCAAAAGGGGGCCTCGTAGGCAATCTATTGGTGAGATGAGTGAAACCAGAATCGTACCGCCGGCTTTCCAGCCCCACATGTTCAGGTTAGTTGGATGCAGGCCGGAAAACCTGCGGTACGTAGCGCGATAGAGAAGCGTCCGTTGTCCCAGTTCGGGCTGCGGGCAGCGACAGGCGGTGTTGACGTGTTTCCCGCCCGAAGCGAGAGAACCGGCGGAGAACGCGGATTCGACGAAGGAAGCACGCCATGGTTCTATGTATCGGCATTTGTTTCTACCCCGGGGTGGCGCTCTACGTGGCCGCGGCAATAGCTGCGCTGTGGTATTTGCGCCATGCGAACGAGTTTGCCCTGAGGCTTGCCCTTTGGCTGAGCGCAGGTGGGGTCGGGCTTCTCATCATGGCTTTCGCCGCCCGCTGGGCTGCGTGGGGGCTTGTGCCATTGACTACCGTGTCCGATTCGTTGAACCTCCTCGTAGTGATGTCCACCCTCGCGATGCTGTTGCTAATGCGCACACGCAACGTTCGGGCCCTTGCGTGGTTCTACCTGACTCCTCTCGCTGCCCTCACTCTCGTGAGTGCGGCGGTGGCGCACAAAGATCTCTTCCACTCACCGAAGGAACTGTCGGGCATTCCCTTAACCCTTCACGTAGGCCTGGTGTTTCTCGCCTATGCCATGTTCTTCATGGCCGCCATGACGAGCGCCGCCTACATCCTGCAAAACCATCGTCTGAAACGGCCCAATGCCCTGGCATTGTCTCACCACCTGCCCTCGCTCGAACAACTGGACCACACCCTGACCCGATTGGTCAGTTTAGGCTATCCGCTCTTCCTGGCCACGCTCGTTCTGGGCTTGATCTGGGCCCACGCCGAGGGCGGCCTGCTGAGTTCGAGGTGGTGGATGGCGCCCAAGGTTCTACTGTCTTTCGTTATGGCGGCACTCTATGCCGTGGCCTTTCATCGGCGGCGTTCCGGCCGGTTGCGTGGCCCGAAGCTCGCCTATCTCCTATGCTTGGGTTTCGCGCTGCTGCTGGCGGCGTATCTGGTGCTCGCCCTGATGCAATTGCGTGAATACAGCTTCTGGGAGAACGCGGTGTGAGTCTGATTGTCCTGGGAATCAATCACCAGACGGGCTCCGTGGAACTGCGGGAGAAGCTGTACTTTGCCGCGGAGGAGATAGTCCCTGCGTCGCTCGAACTTCGCGAACGCTGCGCCGACGCGGGGCTGGTTATTGTAAGTACGTGCAACCGGGTCGAAATCTACATTCACCACGCGCAAACGGAGACCGCCTCCCTCTGCGCTTGTGCGAGGCGATTCCTGTCACACTGGCACAAAGTGCCGGAGAAGGACCTCTGGCAGTCGGTCTACGTTCGCGAGAACGCCGATGCCGTAGGCCACCTCTTCCGGGTCGCCTCGAGCCTCGACAGCCTGGTGGTGGGCGAAGCACAAATCCTCGGGCAAGTTCACGACGCCTACCTCGCTGCACGAACGGCCCAGCTAACCGACAAAGTTATCCATGCCCTCTTCCAGAAGGCTTTCTCGGTCGCCAAGGCTGTGCGCAGCAAGACCGGTATTGGCACGGGGAACGTGTCCATCAGTTCCGTGGCTGTCGACCTCGCTTCGTCCATCTTCACGGAATTCCCCGGC
Source organism: Nitrospiraceae bacterium (assembly GCA_011682535.1). GTDB lineage: Bacteria > Hydrogenedentota > Hydrogenedentia > Hydrogenedentales > SLHB01 > JAACEL01. Next base: position 3,172 of record JAACEL010000485.1, read on the forward strand.
AAAACCGTCATGGTGATTGGCGCAGGCGAGATGGGGGAGCTGACCCTCAAAAGCCTGCTCTCGCGGGGCGTGGGCAAGATCCTGGTTCTGAACCGGAGCATCGAAAAAGCCCGCGCGATTGCGGAGACCTACAACGGAGAAGCCGTAGCGTTTGCCGAACTGGACCAGCACCTCCACCGCGCGGACATCATCATCACTTCGACGGCGGCCCCCCGCCCGATTCTCCACGAGAAGAACCTGGCCCAAGCCCTCGAACTGCGCGGCCAGGAGCCCATGTTCGTCATCGACATCGCCGTGCCCCGGGACGTGGATCCCGAAGCCGGTGAACTCGACAACCTCTACCTGTACAATGTGGACGACCTCCGCAGGGTCATGGACGAGAACATCGAGGCGCGCCGCCAAGAAGCCGAGCGCGGCGCGGCAATCGTGGAACGTAGCACCGAAAACTTCGCCCGGTGGCTGCAGGGAATCGCCGCCGAGCCCACCATCATCTCGATGGCAAAAGAACTGCGCGCCATCCGCGATATCGAGTTGCAGAAAACCCTGGCGGCGCTGCCCGGCCTGACGGAAAAGCAGCGGGAAGAAGTCAGCTACCTCACCGAGCGCATCGTGAAGAAGATACTC
>JAACEL010000486.1 GCA_011682535.1 Nitrospiraceae bacterium
CTACCTCGAATGGATGTCCGCTGCATTTGACGAGGCCCAGGACTGCTGTCCTGAGAATTTGGTGGTTCACGAACCGCTGTTTAGGACAAGAGTGAAGCAAAGAAAAGCGGTAAACATCCCCGAACGAGGAGGGGACATGCGGCAACGCTACATTCTGGCGCTGGACCAAGGCACCACGAGTTCGCGAAGTATCTTGTTCGACCAGGACGCCGCTATCCACGCTTCGTCCGCGGAACCGTTCGAGCAGATCTACCCGCAACCAGGCTGGGTGGAGCATGACCCAGAGGCCATCTGGCGGACGCAGCGGAGTACGGCGGAACGCGTCTTGACCGAGGGGGGCGTCAGCCCCGCCGACATCGCCGCTATCGGCATTACCAACCAGCGCGAGACGACGGTAGTGTGGGAGCGTGCGACAGGCAAGCCGATCCACAATGCTATCGTGTGGCAATGCCGCCGGACGGCCGGGATCTGCGACCAGTTGTCCGCGGAGGGTTTCGGCGAAGAGGTGGGCAAGCGGACGGGCTTGGTGTTGGACGCTTATTTCTCCGCCACGAAGCTGATGTGGCTGCTGGAGCATGTGCCGGGGGCGCGCGAACGCGCCGAAGCGGGTGAATTGTGCTTCGGTACCATCGACACGTGGCTTCTGTTCAACCTGACGGGCATCCACGCCACCGACTATTCGAATGCGTCGCGCACCATGCTCTACAACATCCACGATCTGGATTGGGACGACACCATCCTGGCGCGCCTGTCCATACCGCGTGCGGTGCTGCCGCAAGTCCGGCCCAGCAGCGGGGTAGTCGCCGAGACGACTGCGTTTGGCGCGCCGATCCCCGTAGCCTCGCTGTGCGGGGATCAGCAGAGCGCCCTGTTCGGGCAAGCGGCCTTCGATCCTGGCGACTGTAAGAACACGTATGGCACGGGCTGTTTCGTCCTCATGAACACGGGTGACCAGCCGATCGATTCGAATCATGGACTTGTGACCACGATCGCCTGGGGCGTGGATGACACCGTGGAGTACGCTCTCGAAGGGAGCGTGTTCATCGGTGGCGCCGTGATCCAGTGGCTGCGTGACGAGATGGGACTATTGTCGAGCGCGGCCGAGAGCGAAGAGGTGGCGGCCCAGGTGCCCGGCGCCGGCGGGGTGTACCTCGTGCCCGCCTTCGTGGGCCTGGGCGCACCGCACTGGGACATGCATGCCCGCGGGATCATCACGGGCCTTACGCGGGGCTCGGGACGCGCCCATGTCGTCCGGGCGGCGCTGGAATCGATCTCTTTCCAGTCGGCCGACGTGCTTCGGAGCATGGTGGCGGACGCGAGCGCGGAGATCCCCCGCTTGCGAGTGGACGGAGGCGCCGCGGCGAACAACCTGCTGATGCAGCATCAGGCCGATGTGCTGGGTATTCCGGTGGTCCGGGGTCAAGTCATTGAAACCACGGCGCTTGGGGCGGCATTCCTGGCGGGGCTGGCCGTTGGATTCTGGCCTAGCCGTGATGCGCTGCGTGGCGTCTGGCAGGCTGATCGCGTGTTTGAACCCACTTGGGAGCCGGAGCGGCGGGATCGAGAAATACTAGAATGGACAAATGCAATAAAAAGGTCAAGATTGCTATAACGATAAGTATGTAAACACTTTAGCCACAGAATCCCTTGCGTTATGGGCGGTCCTGTGGTAGACTTTAGTTGGTCAGCGCCACATGTGGCGTTTCTCCTTCCGCGGAGGCCCTGGAATCCTAGTCCTGGGCCTCTAAAATAACTCGCGGTCGGAAAGATCTAGCGAGTTCACGTATAGAGGGCCGCAGTCATTGACTGCGGCCCAGTTTCTTGTAAGCGCGATGACAGTCTCGTTCGGTTCTCGCGTGCGCTCTTTTCCCGCCGTCTACTTCCCGATGCAGAAGGACGAGAAGATCCGCTCGAGGACATCGTCTGGGGTCGTCTCGCCGGTGATTTCGCCGAGGGCTCCGATGGCGTCGTGCAGGTCGATACTGAGGAACTCGGGAGAGGCGTCGAAGTTGGCGAGGAGGCGAACGAGGGCCTCGGCCGCGCGGCGCAGACTATCGCGCTGATGCGCGCGGGTGAGCATCTGCTGTTCGGGCGAAGGCGTAGCCCCACCCAGGAGTAGCCCCGCCAGCCCGTCCTCGATCCGATGCAGTCCGTCGGTCGTCTGTGCAGAGAGGGGCGTGACCCCCGCGAACCCTTGGGCTTCACGGGGTAGGGTGGCCTCGGGAACGAGGTCCATCTTGTTGAACGCAATCCACACGGGTGTGTCGCCCTCGCGCAGCTCGTGCATCAAAACCCGATCTTCGGCGGTGAGCGGCTCGGAAGCGTCGAGCACAAGCAGTAGAATGTCGGCGGCCCTGAGTGCGTCGCGGGCAATGTCGATGCCGATCTGCTCGATCTCGTCGTGGGTGGTCCGCAAACCGGCGGTGTCGGTCAGGCGGACGGGAATTCCGGAAAGGGTGATCATCTCTTCGATGCGGTCGCGGGTCGTTCCGGGGAGGGCGGAGACGATGGCGCGGGCGTCGCGCAGGAGTGCGTTGAACAGGCAGGATTTCCCGACGTTGGGACGTCCCACGATCGTAACGGCAGCCCCTTCGCGATATAGGCGGCCGGTCCGTGCGGTGTCCAGGAGCGCGTGCATCCGTTCGCGGGCGGCTTCGAGATTGGCCCTGAGCACGTCGTCGACCAAGTCGGGCAGATCTTCGTCGGGAAAATCGACGGCGGCCTCGATGCGCGCCAACGCCTCGACCAGGCCGCCCTTTAGCTCGTTGATGGCCTGGGACAGGGCCCCCGCCGCGGCCGACGCCGCGGCGCGCAGACCATCGCGTGTGCGGGCTCGGATACGGTCGATGACGGCCTCGGCCTGGACGAGATCGATACGGCCGTTGAGAAAGGCGCGCTGGGTGAACTCGCCCGGGCGCGCCAGCCGTGCGTCTTGTGCCAACACGGCTTCGAGCACCGCGTTGAGGGGCCCCGCTCCGCCATGGCAGTTGATTTCGACCACGTCTTCGCGCGTGTAGCTGTGGGGAGCGCGCATGATGTGGACGAGGGCTTCGTCGATGGCGTGGCCGTGCGCGTCCATGATGTGACCGTGAAACACGCGTCCGGGATCTTGGGCGATGTCACGCTGGGTGGACGAAACGAAGATGGCGCGGACAAGGGGGATCGCCTGGGATCCGCTGAGTCGCACGATGCCGATCCCACCCTCGCCTGGCGGGGTGGATATGGCGGCAATCGTATCCTCAGGAGCCTTGTGCATCGCCCTGTGCCATCTGCTCGGGAGCGGCATCCGCCTCGACCGCGGGCTGGACGTCGCGCGGAGCGTCGTTTCGTTGGCGGCCGCCTCGGCGCCCCCGGCGCGACCCGCCGCGCGACCGGCGCGAGCGCGTATTTTCGCGGTCGGCGTTCTTGGGCGATATGACGATGGTGCGCATGGAGGTATTGCCCAGCGAGAAGGTACGCAGGTCGGGGTCGTCTTGAAGCGCGAGATGGATAATCCGGCGTTCCTGCGGGTTGAGGGGCTTGACGCGTACTTCCTTGCCGGTCTCCTTGGCCTTGATCGCGAGTTGCTCGGCCATTTCTTCGAGACTGTCGCGCCGGCGCTCGAGGTAGTCCTCGATGTCGACAATGAAACGTTCGACGGTGTCGGGCGCGTCGGCGCCGCGCATCATGCGGTTGAGGATGTACTGGAGCGCCTGCAGGTTGCGTCCCTTGCGTCCGATGAGAATGGCGGAGTCTTCAGATTCGACATTGAGCCGGGCGCCACCGTCTTCGGTGGACTCGCCTGTGACTTTTGCC
>JAACEL010000487.1 GCA_011682535.1 Nitrospiraceae bacterium
TCCTCCGTCCCGAATTATTTGGCCGGGATTCTCCCACGTTGAGGGTCCGATGTTTGTGAGGGAGGTTGGCAAGGGTTTGGCGATGTGCGCATGAGAACACGGACGGTGTTGGCCGCCCGTGTCGTGAAGGAGGATGTCGCGGTTCAATTAGGCTCGTGCGACTGCCGTGTGATCTGGAGGTAGGAGTGGGATGAGATACTTGGCCGCGTCAACGAAGTCGCATTCGCGGACGGCCATGGTCAGATCGATGGGGTTGAAATTCGTCTCACAGTGGAAGCAGCGGCCTAGATTGGTGCGGGGGTTGATGGCGGAGCGGTACTCTTGGCAACGGGGACACAAGAAGGCCACTTGCTGATCGCGTTGTTTGTGCGGCCACTCGAGCAGCTTCATGACGGATGCCAACGGAATGTCATTGCGTAATCGACGCAACAGCTCGTCGGAGAAGTAACGGGGCATGGCAGATCTCCTGGAAGCTATGGCAACTGGAACTCACCGACCGCCTGCTGGAACAGTTGGTCGTCGATCCGCATCACATTGCGTGCGGTAGCCTGCAGCAGGCAGGCGGTGGCCAGATGATTGATCTGACGGGGCACGCCTCCCGTGAAGTCATGGATCGCGGCCTTGACCGAGTCGTCGAACAGTTTGGTGTCGCCCCCGGCCTGGCTGAGTTGGAAGTCGATGTAACGCGTGGTCAGTTCTTTGGTGAGCGGGCGCAACTGGTAACGGACCGAGACGCGGTTTAAGAGATCCACGTGCCGTGAACGCCGCAGCACGGCGCGCAAGGGGTCCTGGCCGACCAGAAGCATCTTCAGCGGAGGCCCCACGTCCAATGCCGAACTGATCAACAACCGCAGGTCCGTGAGGGCATCTCCGTCGAGCAGGTGCGCTTCGTCAAGGACCAACAGCAACGTGCCCTCGGCCCGCGCGGCTCGTTCGAGAATCTGTTCATAAAGGCGATCCTTACCACGCCGAGGCGTCTCTCCCAATTGAGAGACGACCATCTTCAGCATGCCCGAGGAAGGCAAGTGTGTGAGGTGGCAGTAAACGGCTTGGCATTGCTGGGGTGGCAGGCCGTGGAGGAAGCGTTTCAACAGCGCGGACTTGCCCACGCCACTGGAGCCGGTCACTAGCCCCAGCTCGCCACAATCGATCAGGTAATCCAGTCGTGCCTGGGCTTCGTCCATCCGTGGATCTTGCCACAGAGCGGTCACGGGAGCGTGTTCCGAAAAGGGTTGGCTGTGAAGTTTGAAATGTTCGAGATACATCAGGGGTTCCTTTCGTCAAGCAAAGATTGAAGTTGGAAGAGGACTTGGGGGATCGTCGGTGATTCCGCTTGGGCGAAGGCGTCTCGCAACAGGGTTTCTGTCAAGCGTTCATGGCGAGCGTGAAAGGCCGCCAGGGTTTCCATTTCTCGCGTGCTCAGGCCCGAAACGCCTCCTTTGCGACCCAGCAGCCGTGCGAAGGCGCCGGCGAAGCCGGTCAAAGACCATACGTTTCGCTGCCGTGCTGAATGGAAATCGATGCCGCCGCTACGTTGTTGCTGCTGCAAGGCTTGGTGGTCGGCTCGCAGGGCATCGAGATAGTGGGGCTGGATCGGCCCGGCAGGTTCGATGGGCTTGGGCTGAGGGTGACTGTCGGGTTCACGGTTGTACCGTTTGGCAGTCCCCTGGTAGGCCCCGTCGAGCGAGTAGAGTTGCACCTCTTCGAGCGACGAGAAGGGGTCGTACTGGACGATCAGGCGGTCGCCCCGTAGTCGCGGATCGACGGCGAAGAAGCGATTGTCCAGGCGAACATCCAAGAACTCGTCGTCCACCGTGCGCTTCTGGCGCTGATGAAAGAAGGTGAGCACGGTGCCCAGGTCCACGTGGCGCTGGAAGCGAGATGCCTCGTCATAGCGTTGTCGGGGAGTCTGCTTGGTTTGGCTGTGGACCTCCAGGTGATACGCCGTGTTGAGCCAAGCGGCCAGCACGCGATTCAGTTCGTCCAGGGTGAGGATATCGCTGGCGCGGACTTCCGCTTCCAACTGCCCCTGCAGCGTTTCGAAGAGCCGTTCAATCAGGCCGCCGGCGGGAGGATCACGCGGAGGGCGATGCAGCAGCTTGATATTCAATTGGGCGCAGGCCAGTGCGAGTGCGTTGGCATGATAGATCTTGGCGTTGTCCACGTAGAGTTCTCGGGGCGCCCCATGGTTGCCCCAGGCGCGAAGCAACGAGTCGATTAGGATGTCGAGGTTTTCGCGGACGTAATAACGCGCCTCGATGACGTATCGGCTGTGGCAGTCGATCCACGCCGAGAGGTGTGTCTTGATCGCCTTGCCTTGGTCGACCACCAGTGGACCATGCTCGAAGTCGCCCACCCACAGGGCATTGGTTTGCTGACGGGTCCACCGACAACGGACTTTTTCCTTGGAAAGGCCCAATTTCCGTCGCGTGGCTCCCTCACGGTGCAAATGCCGATAGAGCGTGCTGCGTGGGACTTGACGACCGAACTCTCGCCGTAGAATCCGGTTGATCACCTGGTCGGACCGCCGAGGCTGTTCCTTTTTGAGTTCCACGGCGCGGGCCAGCAGTTCCGCATGACGTTTCCGCGGTTTGCCCCGATCGCTGCGTGCCCGACGATACAATCCCGGCACGCCTTGATCGCGCAGTTGCCGCCATTTCCGCCGCAGGGTGCGTACCGAGACTCGCCGCCGCTGTCCGTCCGGCAGTCGGCGTTCCTCCTGGCTCAATTGCTGGAAGTACCGCTCGCGCCGCCCTTCGGGAATCTCTCCCAAGAGCACGGGGCTTAAGAGAGAACACCAGAAGACCGCCCACGGTTGATCGTTACGACCCATCGTTCTTGACTCCGCACCAAAGATTCAGGACCTGTGTCGGAGTCCCAAGCTACCTCAACCGAAGCCGGCTCTTGTCGCGAAACGGGGGAAGAACTTTTCCGGGAACGTGGTTTCCCATTCGGCGATCAGATGGAGCAGTTGGCGGGACTGACACAAGAGCCGCTCCCGTTGCGGACTGCGAAACTTTTGCGGCGCCACGGCACCTGCGAAGCGATGGCACGTGGAGTCCGGGTTGTGCTGTTGGAGCAGTTGGCGGCCCTGGGCCAAAGCCGCCAACTGGCAACCCAGCCAACTCAGCATCCGCCACACGGTCATGTGATGAAGGGCCCGTTCATCAATGGCCGACGCGCCGGAAGGCGTTTGATAACCCGTGACAGGGCCGTTCGGGCGGACCGTCCGACGGTAGGATTGCCGATCATTCTCCATGTAGGCGACGGAGAGATCCAATAGTGTCTGGCAGGCGTAGCGTTTGTACGGGAGTACGAAAGTCGGGGTAATCGGTAAACACGTACCGACATTTACGGCATCGCCAGCGGGCCAGCCAGACCGTCAGGACCACGACCATGCCCTTGACGACCACCCGCAAGCCGCGGCCGCGAAGATCATGCGGCGAGAACGGCCCCGACGCCGAGCAACGGGCGCAAAACTCTCGGTAACACGCACGAGCAGAGCCCCTTTGGCGTACTGCCTGATTGTGTTGTTCGACTTTGCCTACAGTGGGCGAGACCGACAGATCGATGTTGATCACAGAAGCTTTCTTGTTGGAGGAGCGAGGACCCGTGCGAATTGGATCTCGCTCCTCCTTTTTTTGCGCGCGTCGTCCGCCAAAACGAAAAAAGAGGGGCGGGTCGAGGATGTGGGCCGGATCGCCGTCCGGTTCGTGCAAGGCGAATTCCTCGCCGCCCAATCCGAGCTGGAAGTTGCTGTGCAACTCGCCCTCCGGGTCCGTCCGGTTCTT
>JAACEL010000115.1 GCA_011682535.1 Nitrospiraceae bacterium
GCACCGTTCCCAGGTTGTGGGCGTACGCTTTGAGATCGATGACGGCCCGGGAGGGCGAGGTGTTGGTCATAGTTCGTTTCCCAGATTGAGCGCGACCCAATTGATGCGCATGAACCGGATACCGGAATAGAGCGTGAAGAGGGCTACAAAAACGATGGCCCAGAACGATGCCTGCTCGACGAATTGCGCGAATCCTTCGAGCAGACCGGGCCTCCGGGCGGTGAGGGTTTCGATGCGCTGCAGGAGAGGCGCGGCAATGGCGAGGGCGAGGAACACGAAGACGTATACCATCTGGATGACGGCTTTGGTTTTGCCCCATATGTTGGCGCCGATGATGGTGCCGCGGGTGGCCGCCAGCGATCGTGCGCCGGTGACCAGGAACTCGCGGGCGATGATGACGACGACCGTCCACGCGGGGATGTTGAGCCCCGGCATCTTCATGAGCATGATGAGCGCTCCGTTGAGTAGTACCTTGTCGGCCACGGGGTCGAGGAGTTTGCCGAAGTCGGTGACGAGCCCGCGTGCGCGGGCGATCTTCCCATCATAATAGTCGGTGAGGGTGGCGGCTATAAACAGCAGATAGGCGGCGAGGTAGCCGGCGAGGCGCCCGGTGGACATGAGTCCGACAAAGGCGAAAGTCATTCCGAAGCGGGCTACGGTGAGTTTGTTGGGTAGATTCATGGCGTGCGTATTCCAGCAAGCCGCCAGGATCCGCCGAGTCGCCGCGGGCGCTGGTGGTGCGCTTCCTCGTCCATGCATGCCAAAGAGGAGAATGGTCCGTCTGCGTGACGCACGCTGCTAGAAGCCGCGTTCACCGGGTACCGGCGGTACGACCATCTCCACGGTACCCGCCTCGACTCGGGTCTCCGGCGTGTTGGATTGGGGCTTGAAAATGACGGTGTAGGTGAGCCAGCCCAAGGCGACGATGGCTGTGATGGCCGCCCACGTGGCGACATCGCGCATCCACAGCGGCATGCCGGTGTCGGGCGTGCTGCGCTGGCGGCGCAGGAACCGGGTCACCGGGGGCCGCGAGTACTCGTGGTAGCTGTCGACGAAGGGCGCGGGATCGATCTGAAGGAAGTCGCAGTAGGACTTAAGGAAGCCGATGGCGTAGCACTCGCCCGGCAGGGCTTCGATCTGGCCGTTTTCGAGGGCCTCGATGTGCTGCGCGGGGACACGGGAATTGCGAAAGGCCTCATAGACGCTCAGGCCGAGTTCTTCCCGGCGCTGGCGAAGCTGTTCTCCTGGAAATGACGCTTGTTTCATGCGCTCTTCTCATCCGGGGGCGGACTACCCATCAGTATTTCTCGCGCCTTACTCCCCACGTGCGGGCCCACGATTCCTTTGAGTTCCATCATGTCTATGAGCCGCGCCGCTCTAGTATAGCCTACACGCAATCGCCGTTGCACCATGGAAATCGACGCTTGCCCGGTGTCGAGGACGACCTGCACGGCCTCATCGAACATGTCGTCCGTCTCGTTAGCCAAGTCTACGAGTCCTTCGCTCTGCCTGCCGAAGCTCTCGATCTCGTCGCGGTACTGCGGCGGTGCTTGTGTCTTAAGATACGTGATCAGCGCGTTCATTTCCACATCGCTGACAAACGCGCCCTGAATGCGGGTGGGGGATGCCTTACCCGCAGGGAGGTAGAGCATGTCGCCCATGCCGATCAGGCGCTCGGCGCCGATGGCGTCGAGGATGCAGCGCGAGTCGACCTTCGAGGAGACCTGGAAGGCGACGCGAACGGGAAAATTGGCCTTGATAACGCCTGTCAATACGTTAACGGAGGGGCGCTGGGTAGCGATGACGAGGTGAATGCCGACGGCGCGGGCCAACTGGGCCAAGCGCATGATGGCGTCTTCGACTTCGGCGCGGGCCAGCATCATCAGGTCGGCCAACTCGTCGATTACGCAGACGATGTAGGGCAATTTGCGCACGACGCTGACGGCTTCGCTCTCTTCGCCCTCCTCTCCGGGAATCTCGATTTCGCCGTTGATTACGCTCTCGTTGTACGACTCGATGTTGCGCACGCGCAACTGGGCGAACAAGCGGTAGCGCTCCTCCATCTCGGACACGAGCCAGTTGAGCGAGGTGGCGGCTTTCTTCGAGTCGACCACCACCGGCGTGATGAGGTGCGGGATGTCGTTGAAGAAGGAGAACTCCACCATCTTCGGGTCGATGAGCACCAACTGCAACTCTTCGGGGGTGTGGTTGAACAGCAGGCTGGCCAGCAGGGCCTTGGTGCACACGCTCTTACCGGCGCCTGTGGCGCCCGCGATGAGTAGGTGGGGCATGGTCGTCAAATCCGTTGCCACGACGTCTCCCGCGATGTCTTTGCCCATGGCGAGGACTAGGTTGCCCTTGTCGCGCTTGAACTGGCTCGACTCGAGCAATTCGCGCAGCACCACGGGTTCGCGTTCGATGTTGGGCATTTCGATGCCGACGCGGCCCTTGCCCGGGATGGGCGCTTCGACGCGCACGCCGAGGGCCTTGAGCGCCATGGCTAGATCGTCGGCCAGGGAGTGGAACTTGCTGACCTTGATGCCAGGGGCCGGCTCCAGTTCGTACCGGGTGATCGTCGGCCCGCGTGTGACCTCCATCACGCGGGCCTCGATACCGTGGGTCTCGAGCGCGCGTTCCAGCACGAGACTGGTCTGGCGGAGCTGGTCGTTCAGGCCCTCGCCCGCGATATGGGGGGCCGGACGATCCAGTATGTCGAGCGAGGGCTTCTTGTAGCGTTTGGGATACTCGTAGTCGGGCGGCAGCTCTTCTTCGGGCTGGGTGCGGCGGCGCGCCATAAGGCGCTTCTTCGGGGTGGTGCGGCTGGCGAGGGGCACCGTGACCGGCTCCGGTTCAGTCTTGTCGTCCGCGGGTTCTTCGGATTTCGCAAGGGTTTTCTCGACGGGCATGCCGTCGGCATCTCCGTTGTCGCGCGGAGACGGCAGAATGCGGATGCGGCTGAGATCGTCCGCCTCTTCCTCAGCTTCGTCGATAGTGTTTGCGCGTCCCTTTTTCCGGGGCGCTTCCTCCTTGAGGAGGCGTTTGGCGGTCTTCTTGTAGCGTTGGCGGCGGTCCTTCTCGCGTTTCATGTACTGGACTGCCATGTTGCGCAGTCCATGATAGAGGGCGGATGTGGCGCGCAGGAGAAGAACGCCCAGAATCGGCAGCGCTTTGAAGGCACGGAAGAACAGGAACTCCGTGGCCAGCAGGATGCCGACGATGCCGAGCACAGCCACGATGACGTTGGCGCCGATGATGCCGAAGGTCTGCAGCATGAGCCGGCCCACGTAGGCTCCCAGCGCGCCGCCCGGCATGCTGTTCGCCGATTCAGCGGCGATGCTGTTCGCCGATTCAGCGGCGATGCTGTTCGCCGATTCAGCGGCGATGCTGTTCGCCGATTCAACGGCGATGCTATCCGTCGAGACTCCCGCCATGTTCAAGTGCAACAGACCAGCCGTCGAGGCGGCCAGGATCAGCATTCCGGCCACACGCGAGGGGAATCGGTCGAGGGGGCGGTGACGGAACAGCATCAGTGCCCACACGCAGGTCAGGAAGTAGAGTACGTGCGAGGCGTGGCCCAGCACCACGTACAGGACCCCCGCGGTTACCGCGCCGGGGGCGCCGCAAAGGTTGTAGACCTTCGCCATGCTGTCGAGGGGGCGGTTTGCGCTGCCCTGGTATTCATCGGTCACGAGAGCGAAAAAGAGGAAAAGCGTCAAAGCAAGCAAGATCGCACCCAGAATTTCGCGAAAGCGGTCATCCGGAAGCTTGGGCATGAGGTCCATGGGTTGTATCCCCGCTGTTTGCTGCACCCAATTTGAGATCTATTCTAACAAAGAATAGGCCGTTGCGCAACAAAATATTGTGCCTATCGCTTTCATGAACACAATGGGTGGCGCTTTAGGGGCGGTGTTGGGTTTGCTCTATCTTCTTTTTCCAAAATGGTTTATGGCGCTTATAGTAAGTTGTGACCACTATCTGTTGTGGCTCCTTTCCTATTGGTCGACGTTCTACATATTGCGGTTTCAGGCGTTTTCTTCTGCATATTGTGCTTCTTGCTCCCGGAAGGGCGTGTCGTTCCGATGTTGTGCATATGTTGTACGCAGGTGCGGTTTGCATTGTCCCAGAGGCTCTGTTACATTCTTGTAATTCGAGTGGGCCTCCGCCCGAGGGGGGGCGGCCGTTTGACCAACTGCACACCCAGGAGTGTCCGTCATGAGCGATCCCTTTTCCGTTCCCCTGATGCCCGATTGGGAGGGTCTGGTTGCCACGATCATGCGCACGGGGAATCCCTCGCGCGTGCACCACATCGAGTTGTTCCAGGATCCGGAGGTCAACGACGCGGTCTGTGAGCGCTACGGCGTGCTGGACGGAATCGAACAGTCGGACCCGTATTACGCTGAGAAGTATGCGATCGCCGTTCAGTCGTTCCTGGGCTATGACTTCGTGCGCTGCAGCGTGACGGGCTTGGATATGCCGTTGAACACCACCACCACCGAAGACACGGCCGGCATGGCGCGCGACGGGGGGCGCAGCTATGTGGATGAACACACTGGGCCGATCACGAACTGGGAGGAGTTCGAGCGGTATCCCTGGCCGACAATGGCGACGGCGTCGACGCGTTCGCTGGAGTGGTTCGAGGAGAATCTCCCGGATAACATGTGCGTGATGGGCAGCGGCGGGTTCGCCCACTTCGCGGAGTTTATAGTATGGCTAATGGGGTACGAGACGCTGTGCATTGCGCTGTTTGAACAGCGCGATCTGGTGACGGCGATCAGCCAGCGCCTCGTGGATCTGTACCGGGAGTTCCTGGAGCGTCTGCTACAGTTCGACCGGGTGAAGATTATCTGGGGTAGCGACGACATGGGATTCAAGGGCGGCACGCTGATCAGTCCCGACGACCTGCGCGAGTTTGTGCTGCCGGGCCACAAGCTGATGGCGGAGATGACACACGCGGCGGGGCGTCCGTATCTGCTTCACTCATGCGGCGACCTGTCGGCGATCATGGACGATCTTATCGACGGCGTGGACATCGATGCGAAGCATTCGTTCGAGGACACGATCGAACTGGTCACGGCGGTGAAAGACACCTATGGCCAGCGCATCGCACTGCTGGGCGGGATCGATGTGGACTTTCTGTGCCGATCGAACGAAGCCGAAGTGCGCCAACGGGTGCGCGAGACGCTCGAGAAGTGTACTCCCGGTTCGGGCTACGTTCTGGGCACGGGGAACAGCGTCGCCAACTACATCCCGCTGGACAACTACCTGGCGATGCTGGACGAGGGCCGCCGGTTCGCGTTGTAGCCTGTCTTGTCTGCCTGACGCGCTGGTTCGCGTCTCCCTACCTCCGAACCGTACGTGCGCTCTGGATCGTGCCGCCTCTCCCTTTTTGTTATATTGAGCCGTGGGCAAGGGGCTTGCCCTGTGTGGATGTGGAAAAACAGGGGCAAACTGGACGCCGATGTCGTTACTGGTGTTGATAGTGGCCGGCCTGCTAGTGGGCACGTGGCTGATGCGTCCGTTGGGCGCTTCGTGGGGTGTGGTGGGGTTCACCTACCGTCTGTGCCTGGGGCTATGCCTGTGTGCGGTCGTCGTCGTCGTGGTCGGCAGTTACTCGCTGAAGGCCGCGCAATGGGTGATGATTGGCTTGGCGCTGGGCGGGCTGGCCTACGAGGTGTTCCTGCGGCGCGAACGCGAGGAGCGTGCGAGCGCCGCCGCGGCCGACATTCGCCCGCAGGGTTTCATCGAGTGGGTGAGTGTGCTGGCGATCGCGGGCGGGCTGGGGCTGGCGCTGATCGGGGCGATGGCGCCGGTTACGGGGTGGGACGCTGTGTCGGCCCACATCGCCTTGCCTAAGGACTATGCGCGCGAAGGCCGCATCATGCTGATCCCGGGCGCGGAGTATTCCGCGTATCCGCATCTGCTGCACAGCCTATATACGCAAGTGTTCTACGGCGGCGGTGAGCGCTCGGTGGCGTTGCTGAATTGGCTGCTGGCGGCATGCGCCTGTGCGTCGGCCTTTGCGCTTGGCCTTCGCACGGAAGGCCGCCGTTGCGGGCTGATCGCGGCGGCGGTGCTGGCCACCGCGCCGGTTTTTTTCGATCAGGGCGGCTCGGTGTCGATCGATCTCGCCTTCTGTTGCCTGACCTTGGCGGCGCTGGCCGCGTTGTTCGCCTGGCACGACGAAAGGCGTCGGGGGTGGCTGTTGCTGGCGGCGTTTCTGGCGGGAAGTTCGTGCGGTGTGCGCAACACGGGCTATTTGACCTGCGCGCTCCTTGGCTTCGGTGTTCTGTGCGCGGCACGCGAGCGGCGCTGGGTGGCGCTGGCGAGTTTCGGCGCGGTGGCGTTCGCGGGGGCGTTTCCATGGCTGGCGCGCAGTGCGGCGTTGACGGGGAATCCGTTCTACCCGTTCTTCGCGGGGGTGTTGGGCAGCGATGTGCTTCCTCACTGGGACGTGACTGGGCTCGGGAAGCACGTCTCGATCCAGGGCACCGGCCTGAAGGATCTGTTGCTGTTTCCGTGGAACATCGTGATGCGTCCGCAGAATTACGACGGCTGGTCGAAGTCGCCTGGGGGACTGGTGATCTTCCTGGGGATTCCGGGTCTAATCGTTGGTGGGAGACGTGCGCGTGTACTGGGGGCATTCTGGCTGTCGGGTTTGATTTGTTTTTTCTACTTCGAGCGTTACGCGCGTTACATGCTGCCGTTCTTCGCGGCGATGATGGTGGTGGCAGGCGTGGCGGCCTGTCGGCTGAAGCGGTTGCGCCATGTGGTGGCAGCCGCGTTGGTGCTGGCGTTCGGTTTCGGCCTGGCGGTGGACGTGGCGGCGGTGCATTTTAAGATCCCCGTCGTGCTGGGCCTACAAAGCCGCGAGGATTATCTGCGCAGCCGGATCGAGCGGTATCCGGCATTCGAGTGGATCAACGAGAACATTCCGCCGGACGAAACGGTGTTGTCATTCGCGCGGCGTACGTATTACATCGACGGGCGCACCTATGAAAACGACGAGCCTCTGATTCGTATGAGCGGCCAGGGCATCGAGGCGCAGCTTGCGTGGCTGCGGGCGAACAATATCCGCTGGGTGTTCTTGCCGATGACCTACATCGAGGAGTCGCCGGGGCACCGGGAGCATCTGCTCGATATGGTGAACGTGTGGCGCAAGCGGCCGCGGGATTTCTTCCGGGTGCAGTCGTTCGACCTGCCGCGTCCGCGCACGGGCGGGCTTGAGCGCGTCGAGATCTACAAGGTCCGTTATGACTGATCGCGATGGCGTCCACAGACCGATCGTGCGGGGGGCATACCGTGTCGGTTCGTAGAACTCTGGCCCGGAACACGGCGTTCAACGCCGCCGGACGCCTCTGGGAGGCGCTGGCCAACCTGGTGTTGGCCGCCTACATCGTCAGCCAACTCGGACTGCCGGTGTATGGGCTGTGGTCGCTGGTGAGCGTGTTCACCGGTTATGTGGCGTTGCTCGATTTCGGCGTGGGGAGCGGGTACGCGAAGTACATCGCCGAACACGCCGCGCGCGGCGAGCGCGACCGGCTGTCGCACGTCGTGAGCACGGGACTGCTCTTCTATTTGCTGCTGGGGGTCGTGCTGGTTGTCACGGGGTGGGCGTGCGTCGATGGGTTGATCGCGCTGGCCGCGCGGTTGAGTCCCGAGCGCATGGCGGCGTTCGCGGAAGAAGGCCTGGTCGACGACGTGCGCTTCCTGCTGCGCGGGGCGCTGTTGTTGTTTTCCGTCTCCAACTGCATTGCGGCGTTCTCGGCCTTGCAGACGGGCTTGCAGCGCATGGGCATCACGAACGTTATCAGTTTCGTGGCCTCGATTCTCAAGGTGGCCGCGACGATTCTTTTCCTGGAGTTGGGCCATGGTGTACGCGGACTACTCTACGCCAACGGGGCCGTGCTGCTGTTCTTCGGAACGGCGAGCGTGCTGGTGGCCTTCCACCTGGCGCCTGGTCTGCGTATTTCCGTGAGTTGCGTGCGGCGGGAGACAATGGGCCGCCTGTTCTCGTACGGATGGCGCACGCAGGTGTCGAAACTGTCGAACCTCATCACGTTCCAGACGGACAAGCTCATCATCCTGGTCGCGTCGCGCTGGCTGGGTTTGTCGGGCGTGTACGTTGTACTCGACCGGATCGGCGCATACCGACTGGGCGAGGAACTGGCGAGCAAGATGCGCCAGGCGCCCGCCCTGCTGCTCAGCGCGGTGATCCCGGCGGCATCCGACCTCGACGCGCGCGGTGACGAAGAGCGGCTCCGGCGCCTGTACCTGCTCTCCTCGAAGTACGTCGCGGCGGTCACGGTGCCGTTGGTGGCGATCTTCGCAGGATGCGCCGGGATGCTGATCCGGACGTGGATGGGCGAGGAGCCCGGTCTCGACGTGGCGGCGTGGACGTTGCGGATCCTGGTGGTGGGTTACCTGGCCAACATCATCCCCGGCGCGGGGGTGAGCGTGGCGTTGGGCAAGGGACGCCCGGATGTGCAGATGAAGGCCGGCATCATCGCCATGGTGTCGAACCTGACGCTCACCGTTGTCCTCATGCTGACGCTGGGATTCTACGGTGTGCCGCTGGCGACCGCCGCGTCGATGTTCCTGTCTTGCGCCTGGTTCATTAGGGCGATGCGCGCGGTTTCGGGCGTGGGGCCGGGCGAACTCGTGCGCGTGTCGCTGGTGTGGCCGATTGTCGCGGCGTTGCCGGGGTTGGTGGTGTGCATCGCAGGGGACTGGCTGAGCGCGGGTTTCGTCGGGCGTGGCCCCAACGCGATCATGGCGATGGTGTGTGGCGGGGCGTTTTCGATCTCCTATCTGGTCCTCATCCGCTTCACGCCTTTCCTCGACGCATTCGATGTCGATTTCCTGGCGAATGTGCTCCACTTGCGGCGCGTGCCCGGGTTTGGCTTGTGGTCGCGCCGGGCGGCGCGTGACTGACTTCGCGACCCCGTGGTATGGTCCTTGCAGTGGAGCTTGCGCATGCCCAAACACGAAGGCGGGGAAACGCAATGCGCGTGTCGGTGGTGATACCAACTTGGAACCAAAAGACGCTACTGACGGGGTGTCTTGAGTCGCTGGCGCGGCAAACGTTCCAGGATTTCGACACGTGGGTGGTGGACGACGCGTCGACAGATGGCACGGCGCTGGAGGTGGGCGGACGGTTTCCGTGGGTGCAGGTACATCGGCGGGATCGGAACGGGGGGTTCTGCGTGGCGGTGAACGCCGGCATCGAGCGCGCGGCGGGGGACTACGTTGTGCTGCTCAACGACGACATGACCCTGGCGCCCGATTTCCTGGAGCGGCTCGTGGATGCCGCGGAGTCCAGCGGCGCGGGGCTTGTAGCGCCTCTCATTCTCTGGCGTGACGAGCCAGATGTTATCTACGGCGCGGGGGACACGCAGTGGGTCAGTGGACGGCCCGAGTCTATTGGGTTCCGTTGTCCGCTGGAAGGCTTCGACTTCTCCGACAAGGTCTTCGGTGTTTGTGCGGGGGCGGCGCTGTATCGTCGCGAGGTATTCGAGCAGGTGGGCGTGTTCGATACGCGCTTCGACATCTATTTCTCCGACAGCGACCTGAGTTTCCGCGCGCGCTTGTCCGGGTTTGACGCGCGATTCGCGCGGGACGCCGTCGCCTATCACGTGGGGTCCGCCAGCTTGGACGGACGCACGCTGAAGCGGACTTGCCAGTGCTACGTGAACCACATGCTGCTGGTGGTCAAGAACATGCCGCTCGGGGTGCTGATCCGCCACGCCCCCGCCATCATCCGTGAGCGCATGCATCAGGCGCGGCGGGTGTTCTCGGCGGCGCGGGTCGAAGCGGGCGCGTTCCATGGAATCCGGACGCTGTTCGGCGCGTGGTGGTCGATGCTGGGCGTGATGCCACACGCGTTGCGTGAACGCCGTCGAATCCAGGCGGCGCGCCAACTCAGTGCGGGCGAACTCGAGGCGTTGTTGAAGCGATGAGCCGACCGATTGTGGACGAGCGACGCAGCACACCCCGGTGGGTGATCGCGATCGCGGTGGCCTTTGCATGCACTCAGCCGCTGCTGGTGTTCTGGTTCATCGGCGCGCCGCCGGAGGGACTTGTTTCGTCAGGGCTTCACATTCCCGACAGCGCACTGTTTCTGCACAGCATGGACATGTTCCGATCGGGCTTCGAGTCGCTGTACGCGGCGAGCGAGGCGCCGCTAGGCACGCAGCACTACAGTTACTTTCCGCTGCCGCACCTGTGGTTGTACGGCGTGGTGGGTCTGGTGGCGGATGCGTTGGCGATTTCCGATTTCATGGCGTACGGTCTCGCCGGAGGTCTTGGCGCGTTTCTCTATCTCATGGCGGCGTACTATCTGTTGCGCGAGATCGCGCCAAAGGATGCGGACCGAGCGTATCTGCTGTTCACATTGAGCGGCGGGCTGGGCGGTGTACTTTACATTGCGACGGGTGCGCTCGGGTGGCATGCGTCCCCGCAGTTCGACGACTACTTCGTGCGGTATGCGATGTACGAACTGTTCGAGGGCGCCCACCCCCAACCCATCTCCTGTCTGACGCGGTTCTACTACACGCTGTCGCTTGCGCTGTGCCTCGGCGCGCTCACACTGTTGATTCGCAGCGTTCGGGGCGGCGCATGGCGGCCTTGTGTGTGGGCCGCTCTGCTGCTGCCGTTCGGCGTCTTCATCGATCTGCGCTACGGTGTTTTCGCCGTGGCGCTGGCGTTTCTGTTCCTTTACTGCGAAGAGGATGTCCCCGTTCGGCGACGACTCAGGTACGCGGCCGCGTTCGCGGCGCCCGCGGCGCTGGGTGCGATTCCCGCGTGGTTTCTGCTGCGGAGCAACCCGGTCGCGATCCAGAACCACGTCGACGTGGCCAATCACGTCATGTACCTGTCGGCGTTCTTGAGCGTCGCAGTGTTTCACCTGATTGTCCTCCCCGGCGAGGTGGCTGGACGCGTGCGCTATATGCCCACGCTGACTCGGATGGGGGCGGTGGCCGCCATGGGCTATCTCGCGGCCTTCTTCGTGCTGTTCTGTGCGTACCAGGTGTATCAAGGCAACGTCATCGTTGCGCGCGACGCGGTGGTGGCCCAAGTGGTGTCGGACTGGGCGTTGATCGGAGCCGCGGCGGGCGCTGCCTGGGCGTTCATGCGCCGCCGGCGCAAGAGGCCCGGCCCGCGTCAAGACTGGGTGGTGCTTTGGCTCCTTGGTTTCCTGGCGCTGTCGATCTCGGCCTTCGGGCGCGGCTGGTTCCTGCGGTTCGGACCGCAGCGGATGCAGATCTTCCTCTGGCTACCCCTGTGCGCGCTATCGGCGGCCGGTATGCGGCGTCTCTACATCGCGCGAAAGCGAACGGCGCTGGTTCTCTATGCGGTGCTCATCGTTTGCGGCGTGAGTTCGGTCATCGTCGCGACGCTGTGTTTCCAGGGGCCGCTGGGCTATCGCCCCGGGGCATCGCCCTACGCGTACACGCATTCGGAGATGATGACGGAGGCCGATGCGGCCGTCATGGACGCCATCGGGGCCGGGACTGTGCTGGCCTTGCCGCCCGCCAGCGACAGCATCGCCGTGTTGCGCAAGAACCGGGTCGTGTTCGGCGTCGGGTCGTTCAACTGTTCCGACCAACGGTTCACGACGCTACAGGCCGACGTGGAACGCTTTTTCGATTCGTCTACGGAGAACTCCGTCCGGCGCGAACTGGCGGAGCGTTGGGGCATGGACTACGTGTACTGTTCCGACACATGGCCGGTGGCGGCAGAGACGGTGGCGCAG
>JAACEL010000488.1 GCA_011682535.1 Nitrospiraceae bacterium
CTGGATACGCACCTGCTTGTTGCGGCGTCGGCCGACTGCGTCACACAACCTCGACGTAGCACCGCTACGCCTGCAGTTGTGTTCCTTGCCGCATCTTGTCCTCACTGGGCATCTGCGTATCCATGATTTCTTAAACCGCTCTGGTCTGTCGATATTGTACAAGTGTATCGATAGTTACTGCAAGTCAGCGCCGGACACGAGGTCGTGGAGGCCCTTTGGGCGGACGCCAGAGAGTGAGGAAGAATGCCGGACGAGGATTTCGCCGACTTATCGAGCGGCCTCAGATGCCACCTCAAGGCATCTGGGCATGGTCTTCCTTTCACCGGGTTAAGCCACCGAGTTTGATAGGCACCATAACTCCGAAGGCTGTGCAAGGTCAACTTGACTCGGCCGTGCTTTTTTTTCTTGACACCCGAAGACTGGTGCGATACACTTTAAGTGAATCCATACTGTTGCGCGGGTGCTTCCCGAGTCTCTGTTGGAATCGGGAACGGATAAAGCGATAGAATACCAAGAACGGAGGTTGGTGGCATGAAAGTGAATCGAAAAGGCTTTACACTCATAGAACTCCTTGTTGTAATCGCAATCATTGGGATTCTGGCGGCGATTCTACTGCCTGCGTTGGCGCGAGCTCGGGAAGCCGCACGCCGGGCCAGTTGCCAGAACAACCTCAAACAGTGGGGCATCATCTTCAAGATGTACTCGAATGAGGCCAAGGGGGAGAGCTTTCCTGACGGCGGGCACATGCGCCCTGGCGGCTTTGAGTGGGCCTTGGGGATTGACAGCAGCGCGCTCTACCCTGAGTACTGGACGGATCCCAACATCATGCTCTGTCCTTCCGACGCCCGGGACGATTCGTCGCCGACATGGATGGGCACCCCGGTGAACGGTCTAGCGGCACAAATGGGAATCGAACAAGATGTCGCTGCCCAGTTGCAGAGCATCGACGGGAGCGGCTGGGAGTGCCAAGCCGTGCGCGATGCGCTGCTCTCCTGGCCCATATCTTATCTCTACATGCCCTACGCCGCGAAATCGATGGGGCAGATGATCGACGTCTACTATGCGGTTGGGTGGGCATACGCCAATACCGACGGCACCGAAGCGGGCACAGCCGCTAACCAAGGCTATGTCGACGGAAGTGTAGTCGAAGCTTGTGGCGGTCCCGCCGGGTGGCCCAACGTTCAAATGCTCCATGGGCGCTACCCGGGCAGTTATCGGTGTGGCTCCGGCAGGTGCGCGCAATGGGGCGGCGACTGGGCTGATGACAACGGTGATTGGCTTCCGGAGAGCTATAACCACCTGCGAGAGGGCATCGAGCGCTTCTTCATCACGGACATCAACAACCCGGCCGCTTCATCGGCGGCCCAGAGCACTCTTCCCATCATGTGGGATGCGTGGTCGGGCGGCGGTCCGGATCAAGTCGCGGGAATGGCCAGTACCCCTTCGCAGTTCAACCACATCCCGGGCGGGTCGAATGTGTTGTACATGGATGGCCATGTTCGTTTCCTCCGATACAAGGAGGATGCGCCTCTCTACGTAGACCTTCGGGACCAGGCGCTGCAACCTTCCGGCTTGATACCGGCGGCGCGCTGGGCCGTGGTCGACTTCGGACGCGGCGGCGGGTATGGTTGATCTCGCCCTCGTGAACACGCTGTATGCTGGCTGAAGTATCTACACAAGAGTTCTGGCAGTCGGTTCTCCAGTGGAAGGCGCCGCGTCAACGTGGTGCCTTCCACGGAGCCCGACCTTGGAGAAGGAATAGTGTTGTGGGGTCTTCGGTTTCAGAGTGGCGCCCCTCCATCACCCCGGTTCCGCGCGCGTTGACGTGACGCACACGGTCCCGGTTCATTCAGAAAAAGGTTCTTGTCGAGTGTATCTCGGCTTCAGGCGTGAGAGCTAGTTTGAATCTGTCGCTTGGGATGAGCAAGCTCGTCCAAGCCGTACAATATGGGAAATGACACAACCTAGACTATGAGTAGTGAGCGCACATATCTCATTGGGATTGACGCAGGTACGACCGGTCTCAAGAGCTTGGTCTTCGATCTTGAAGGGCATTCTGTTGCCGCTGCGTACCGCGAGTATCCGCTTGACCATCCACAGCCTGACGCTGCCGAGCAGAACCCAGATCTTTGGTGGCAGGCTCTGGGTGAGACGGTTCGCGAAGTACTGCAATGTGGGGGGGTTCCCCCTGCGAGTGTTGCTGGGCTGAGCGTGTCTTCTCAGGGCAGTACTGTTGTCCTATTAGGCCCCGACAATAGGCCGGTGCGTCCAGCCATCTCCTGGTTGGATCGGCGGTCCGTCGATCTGTCGGAACCGGGGGAGTTGTCTGAGGAGGATCTCTTCACCATCTCAGGTCTTCGCCGTTACCCTGGCTGGACTGAGGCGATGATTCGTTGGTTGCGCGCCAAGGAACCTGCAGCGCTGCGAGCGACGAGCAAGCTGCTCCTTGTGGGCGACTACCTCATCTATCGTCTCACCGGTAGCGCCATGACCGACCACTCGTCGGCGAGCCGAACGCGTATGTTCGACATCCATCGCCGTGAATGGTCGGAACCAGTTCTCGCTTCCCTTGATTTGCCGCGCGAGAAGCTGCCATCCATTGGTTGTTCCGGCCAGATTGCCGGGCACGTTAGTCACGAGAGCGCCCAGATTACGGGGCTACTGGCAGGTACTCCAGTGACGCTTGGCGGGTTTGACCAGAGTTGCGCCATGCTTGGCGCAGGCGCCATCGCTGAAGACACGCTGACGGTTTCCCTAGGCACGGCGACTGCGGTCTCCGTGACGACGTCTCGCGCGCTGATCGATTTCCAACACCGCATATCGACGACGTCGCACGTGTTGCCGGATCGATGGGCCGTGCAGGCGCCGATCATGACGACGGGCGCCATCCTTCGCTGGTGCCGCGACCAGTTCGCACCGGGCGAGGGTGGCGGGTTCTACCGCGACATGGACGATCGGGCCGCACGGGTGCCTCTGGGCGCGAACGGCTTGCTTTGGCTGCCCTATTTCGGCGGCGCGGGCGCGCCCCGATGGGACGCGAACTTGACCGGCGGCGTCTTCGGTCTCTCGTTGTCCCACACCGGGGCGCACATTTACCGCGCCATCCTTGAGGGGATCGCCTTCGAGATTAGGGCAAACGCTGGGGTTCTGTCGGAACTGGGCATCAAGACCAGCACGGTTCGAATCGTCGGTGGCGGAGCGAGAAGTGTTCTGTGGCGCCGCATCATCGGCGACGTGCTTGGCAAGCCGCAGGCCTGTGTCCCGGAGGTCGAAACAGGTACTCTGGGCGCCGCCATTCTGGCCAGCCTGGGAGCGCATGTATACAAGGACGTTTGGGAAGCGACCGCTCGAATGACGGCCAGCCCCGAGTTTGAGCCGTTTGACCAGACGCACCACCGCGCTTACGCGGCCTGCTATGAACGCTACAACCGACTGGCGGATGCGCTTTCCGACGCGATGGTCCGGCCGGCGCCCGGAGTGATGGTGGCGCCACCGGATGACATGCTTGGCTTTGAAGAGCGTCTGGCGGCGATTCCGAAATAGACGCGGTAGCTCTCACCCATGCCACCACTAAGACGAGAAAACCGAAACAGGAGTTTGGATCATGGAGACAGAAGTGCTTGTGAACCTGAAAGACCTGACCGAGGACGCGGTGCCCATCATGCTGACCGAGTCGCCTGGACCGAAGTCGCTCGAGTTGTGGGAGCAGGAAGTCCAATACATTTCGCCGGGTCTTTCGGGTTCGACCAATGCCAGCCGTCTGGTACTTGAAGAGGGCTATGGC
>JAACEL010000005.1 GCA_011682535.1 Nitrospiraceae bacterium
GACCCGGACGGCCCCGCGCGTGCAGAACAGTACTCCCACGCCGCCGCCGCGGACCCTCTCGACGCCCCAGCGTTCCAGCAGCGTTCGTACGGCTACCCCGCGCAGCTATTACTCAGCGCCCACGACGATGCAAAGCCCCAATCCCTCAGCGCCGAGCCCCACCAGTACCCGCATGATGCGGGCTCCCAGTTCCAGCGCGCCATCGCGTAGCGTTGCGCCCAAGGTCAGTGCGCCGTCCACGCGCCGCCGCTCCAGTGCGCCGAGTTCGAGCCCGCCATCATCTTCGCGTTCGATCTCGCGCGGCACGACCCCCAGCACCTCGCCGCGCAGTCTCCGTGCCGCGCCGAGCAGGGGTAGCATCGGCAGGACCCGCTAGCGGCTTCCCCGGCTCACCCCACGACCCAAGGAGGACAGAACGATGACATCGACACGAGACAAGGTTTCGACGGCGGTACTCATGGGGACGGTGGTGGTGGCGCTGGTGGGCTGTCCCGGGATCCCATTCCCGATCGGCGGCACGTACGATCAGGGTTTCGACGAGGGCTTCGCCAAGGACGACGAGTACTGGTTGGGCTATGACGACTGTGACGCTACCGAAGACGACGATCCCATCTACTACTCCGGCGGCGACATTCCCGACGTGGCATCGCCCGAATACGACCGAGGTTACTGGGACGGCGTGTGGTACGCCTACAACGACGGTTACTTCGTATGCTACGACTACGCTTTCACCATCGGTTTCAGCGAGGGCTACGACGCCGCCTTCTACCCCGGCTTTCTCGACTTCCTGGCAACCGACTTCCATGTCGAATACGACAACGGCGGCTGGGGCGACGGCTACAACGACGGGTTCTCCGAAGGCCGCATATTCGGAGCCGCGGACTACGAGGCCGGGTGGCCGCTCGACTGGCTGGACGCCCTGCTCGACTACCGCTCCGGCACCGACCTCTACTTCGACGAAGTGGATCTGGGCACCGGCGAGTTCGGCCCCGTTTATTTGTACGAGTACGGTACCGATCCGCTCTCGTTCAAGTCGGCTACCGCGCCACGCGCCACCGGCCCCGTCCCCGCCGTCCGGAAAGGAGCTGCGAAGGCCGATGCACCCGCGATTTCGTATCGTACACTGACGGCCGGCCGTCAGGCCGACCTGGACGTCACGCCCGTCAGCGTGGCGCGCAACGGGCGCGCGCCCACACTCGCCACAAGTTGGCTCGACCGCGTCAATGCGTACCTCGGAGCAACCAAATCCGCCACAGCCAAGTCCGGGCAGAAGAACCGTCGCGCGCGAGCCGCAACCGACTAACGTCCGTCGCGCCCTATCCCCGGTGGCCCCTTTCCATGCGCCTGGCGCGGGAAAGGGGCCATTGTCTATGACTGTGGGCGCCGTGTCAGCGTGCCACCAGCATCCGCAGGCCGACGATGACCGAGGCAGCCAACGTCGCCACCGAGAGAAACAGTCCCAGCCGGAAACTCACGGGTGCGTATTTGAACTCCACTAGATGTTTCCCGGCCGGGAGCGCGATGCCCCGGAACGCATGATAGACGGGGAACACCGCCGCGGGTTCCCCGTCGACAAAGGCGTTCCAGCCAGGATAGTACTGATCCGCCAGCACCAGCACGCAGTCCCGGTCGGCGTCGGCTTCCACCGCCACGTGCGTCGTCGTATGGCGCAGTATGCGCGTCTGACCGGTCACCCGCGCGGCCGTCGCCGTGATCGGCGATGGGGGAGGAGATTCGACCAAGGCCGTGGCCGCCGGGTCGAAGTCGGGATCTACCATGCGCCGGAACATCGCCCGCTCGTCGTCGACCACTTGCACGCCTCCCACCAGGAACGCGCGGGAGAATGCGCGCGGATTGCGGTAGACCTCCAGCCCGTCCTTTGTCGCCACCAACTCCAGTCGCTCCATGGCCTCCGGCGGTATCTGACGGGGGTACTTGGGATTGCTGAGGAAATAATTGATGGCCCGCACAGGCTCGACGGGACCCCAGGCCTTCTTCTCCAGCGCTTCCATGAACCGGATGATGCGCGCGGGATATAGGCCATCGTAACCAAGCCAACTCTCCAGTCCGTACGGCACCATGAACCCGGCGGGAATGTCGCCCTCACCCAAGCCGAAGCGGCACGGCTTCTCAAACGATTGCAGGTAGCTGGTGAGTTCCGTTTCGGGCGCAATCCACGAACGCGGACACGTCGGGTTGAGGCCGTGGTTGGCCACCAACAGATCGGCCGCCAACGCCAGCGTCAGCAGTGTCACCGTGCGCTTGGCGTTGGGTCGCACGCAGTGGGCGGCCACAATCAGCAGGCTGGCAAGCATCGCTCCCGCGGCAATCCATAACTGCCGATGCACGTAGTCTTCCATATGTAGCAGTCCGAGCAGCCGCGCGGAGAACAGGTAACCCGCCGCCACGATGGCCGCCATCGGCACGAGTCCAAGCAACGGCCAGCCGAGCGCCCGCATGCGGTGCGGCGTGCGGGTCCAACGGTCGATGCCGATCGCGGCCAGCAAGGGCAGCGCGAACAGCGCAAAACCAATATGGTAACAGCATAGCAGCGATGCAAACACCGGCAGGCGGTTGATGTTTTGAAACGGCGGCGCGTCGAGAGCAAGCAGCACGCAAGCCACCGACGCTGCCACAAGCCCCACGACCCGCGGGTCACGCCGATGATACCACCGGGTCAGACGGGACTCCGCGTCGGTTCGGCGTCTCTTACCCGCGCAAGCGGCCAGCAATGCGACGCCCATCCACACCGCCATCCCCGGGTACAGCATGCCGTTAACGTTGGAGTTAAGCGTACCCCAGGGGTTCCCATCGCGTGTGGCGCCATAGAACCGCGGCACCCAGAACGACACCAGGCCGCCCGGGTTGAGCACATAACGTAGCTGCGACTCGGACCGGTCGAAGTAGGTCGAACTGTGCCGCAGGTACTCGATGAACGGCAACAATTGGACGGAGCACACCAGCAGCGCGACCGCCCAGGCCCCAGAACACACCGCGATCGGTTTCCACAGACGGTGTCCCCAGCGTCCTTCCCACACCAGCCGGGCAGCGAAATAGAATCCCAGTCCCAGGCACAGCGTGAAGGCCGTCTCGGGATGTCCCGCGAACAGGCTCATCGCTCCACCCAGCGCCATCAGGAAGAAGCCGCGCCGGTATCGCTCAGAGAGCACCGACTCGACGCTGAGGAACAGTACCGGCAGCCACACGCCGACATCCGGCAGCGACCAGTTACACCAGGTGAGGTTGAAGGAACTCAGCATCCAGGCCACCGACAGGAATCGCGCCGCGTAGGCGTTGAGCTTCAGCACACGCCCGCACAAATAGGCCGTCATCCCGTTCAACCACAGTTTCAGGATGATGTAGAGGGTCGTCGCGACGCTGATGTCGAGGAAGGCATGCAGGAGGCGCGGCGGATAGAAGGGGGCGGACTGCATGTTGGCCAACAGCGGCACACCCGCCAGCTCGAGGTCGTTCCACAGCGGCCATTCGCCCGCGTCGAGCGCCCGCCGGACCAGCACGTAATAGGGATGGAAGGCCGTGACGACGTCCGACATCAATGTCCGGGGCGTTCCGTCCCATTCGGCGGGCGCATGCTCGCTCCACGGCGGGATCGCGAACACCATGTCTCCTGGCGAGATCATCTCTCCCCGCAGAAACGTGCCCGGAAAGACGACCGCCAGCAGCGCCACCAGGAGCAGTCCCTGAAGCACAGTTTCCCTGACGGAGATCGGTGTGTCGTGCGAACGGCACATACCGGGAGTGTAGCAAGGGCGCCCCGAGACCCGCAACGCAGCACCGGCAGGAAGCGTCTGTCGAGCCCTCGAAAAGGACCAAACCAGATGATCGAAAATCAGGGACTGACCCAAGCGAGGAGCGAAAGCGACGAGACGGGCCTGTCCCGATTCTCGCGGCTTTCCAAGCGGTTGCGCGCGGTATGTGCGGTGCTACAGCTCCGCGAAGAACGAGAAGAAGCGATCGGTGAATCCAGGATAGCCCTCGTGCGCGAAGTCGGGGTAGATCACAGCCGTCTTCGGAGCCGTGATTTTGTTGAACGCGGCGTACTGCGACGATGGCGGGCAGATCTCGTCCATCAGACCGATGGCCATCAGAACCTCGCCCTGAATCCGCGGGGCCAGATGCTGGCAGTCGATATAACCCAGCCGCGTGAAGATCGCCTGCTCGCGTTTATGGCGCGGGTCGAAGTTGCGGAAGTAGGCTCTCAGTTCCTCATACGCCCCGCGGGCGAGGTCCATCTCCCACACGCGCCGATAGTCGCACAGAAAAGGGCACGCGGGGGCCAGTCGTTTGATGCGGGGCTCCAGCGACGAACACGCCAGCGTGAGCCCGCCGCCCTGCGATCCCCCGAACGCTCCGACCCGCTCCGCGTCCACCTCGGGCAGGTCCATCACCACCGCCGCAAGCTGCGCCGTGTCCAGGAAGATATGGCGGAACATCAGACTGTCGGGTTCATCATCGAGGCCGCGGATGATGTGGCCGTTCAGTGTGTTGCCGACGACCCCGCCGACGTCTTCGGAGAGTCCTCCCTGGCCGCGCACGTCAAGCGCGGCGATCGAGAACCCCAGCCCCACGAACGACAACAGATCGTGCCACTCACCGCTCGAACCGCTGTAACCGTGGAAGCGCAAAACCGCCGGGTGCGGCGTGGCGCCGCCGTTCCTGGGGCGCACGTATTTCGCATGGATTCGTGCGCCGCGCACGCCCGTGTAGTACAGGTCAAAACACTCCGCGAACGGCGCCTGGAAATCGGCGGGAATCAATTCCACCTTGGGGTCAACGCCTCGCATTTCGGCCAGCGCCCGCTCCCAATACGCGTCGAAATCGTCTGGCCGGGGGTTGATGCCGCCGTATTGCTCAAGTTCCGCCAGGGGCATATCAATGAGAGGCATAAGAGTACTCCTTTGCCTGTGCGCTTGCGCGCTCGGAATCCATGTCACGTACCGCGAGAGGCTAGCACGCGGGCCGCGCGCGCCGCAAGGCCGGTTTCACCTTGACAGAGGAGGCCGGGATGTCGCCTAATCGGGATCCACGGCGGATGAGCGTTGCACAAAGAACGAGGGAGATGACCGATGAAAGCCGCAGTGATGACCTGGGTGGCATGTGCGGTGGCAGTGTGGTCGGGACTGGCTGCGGCTGCGCCGCAGGAGTTGGCGCTTTCCCTAAGAGACGACCGCGTCGACGTGACCGTTGACGGGAAGCTCTTCACCTCCTACAAGTTTCCCCACACGCAGAAGTACCCTTACTTCTTCCCGGTCAACGGTCCCGCGTCGGGCGAATCGGTGACCACCGAGACCTCCGAGCCCTATCCCCACCACCATTCCCTCTTCTTCGCGTGCGACCGCGTCAACGGCGGCAACTACTGGCAGGACGTGAACGAGCGAGGCCAGATCCTGTCGCAAGGGCCCGCCATCGTCGAGGCGAAGGGCACGAGCGTTTCCTTCACCGACGAGTGCCTGTGGGACCGGCCGGACAAGGAACCCGTGATTCGTGACACGCGCCGCATCACCATCGCCGCGCCCAGCGAGACGCTGCGCCTCATCGACTTCGAGATTACGCTGAAGGCCCTGGACGATATCCGCATCCTCAAGACCAACCACTCGCTATTCTCGGCCCGCATGACGCCCGCACTGAACGTCCTGTCGGGTGGCGCCATCGTCAACGCCGAAGGTAAGCGCAATCCCGAAGAAGCCCACGGCGTCGAGTCCGCCTGGTGTGACTACTCCGGCGCGCGCGACGGTGTGGACGAAGGACTCGCCATCTTTCAACATGCCGATAACCGCTGGTTTCCCGCCAAATGGTTTCTGCGTGACTACGGATTCATGTCGCCCACCAATATGAACTGGATCGAAGGGGATCGTCTCAAGTTGGCCGAGGGCGAGACCTGGACCATGAAGTACCGTGTGGTGGTTCACGCGGGCGATGTCGAAGAGGCCGGGATTGCGAAGCTTTACGAAGACTATAAGAACCTCGCCGATGGGGGGTAGGGCCTCGCACCGAGCCCGTTCCCTCACCAACACCACGAATATGAGGAAACCATTGCCATGCGCGCCATGACACTGCTGGGAAGTCCCCGCAAGAAGGGAAACACGGCGCAGTTGCTGGAAGTCGTAGAAGCCACGCTGCGCACCGATGGGCACGACGTCGACCGTGCCAACGTCGTCGACTACGATTACGGCGGATGCCGCGAGTGTTATGGTTGTAAACAAGGCGAGTTCGGCCATTGCATCGTGGAGGATGACGCCAATGGCCTGCTCGACCGGGCCCTCGAGGCCGACGTGATTGTGTTGGCCGCACCCGTGTTCTCGTGCGGATTCCCTGCGGAGATGAAGGCCCTGCTCGACCGGATGTTCTGTCTCGTCGGTCCCGAACAGGAAGACGGCGCCTGCGTTACCAAGCTGTCGGGCAAGCGAATCGCGTTGGTGATGACCCTGGCCGGACCCATGGAAAACAACGGCGATATCATGGTCAGGGCCTTCGACACGCTGGTCGAGTTCATGGCCGCCAAACACGCCGGACACCTCATACTGTCCCTATGCCAAGGCCCGTCCTCCATCGACGAAACCGTCCGTGCTGAGGCCGTCGAGTTTGCGCGAGGGCTCTTTGACTAGGGACGGTCCTTCAATGTAGGGCCCCCCATTCTTTCAAGGGAGTTCGACTATGAAGCGTTGGACTGTAGTGATCCTGACCGGGTTGCTGACCGGGGCGATGGCGCCATCGAGTGCGGCTGGATTGACAGAAGGAATGACGGAAATGAACACCATTGCGCGCGCTGAGTGGCGCTTCGGCGGCGAGATGGGACGCCGCTCGGATGCGAACGTGGAGAATTGGCTGCTTCGCACGCCGGACGCAAACCCGGGACTCATCGAGATGTTCCGACGGCGCGACCGCCATTGGCCCTATGCAACTCCGGTGCCGTGGGCGGGCGAGTTCGCCGGTAAGTATCTCATCTCGGCCGTGCAGGCTTGCCGCATGACCGACGACCCGCGTCTGGAACCGCTCGTGGCGGCGTTCGTCGCTGAGTTGGTCGCCAGTCAGGCGGAAGACGGCTACCTGGGGCCATGGCGCGAAGACGAGCGCCTATTGGGCCACTGGGATCTCTGGGGCCACTACCATTGCATGCTGGGCCTCCTCATGTGGCACGACCGCACCGGCGACGAGGCCGCCTATCAGTGCGTCCTGCGCGCGGCCGATCGCATCTGCGACATCTACGTGGGCGGCGACCGGCGTCCCGTCGATGCCGGAACGCCCCAGATCAACCTGGCCGTGCTGCACGCCATCGGACAGGTCTACCGCCGCACCGGCAACGAACGCTATCTACAGCTCATGCGGCGCATCGAGGAGGACATGGCCACGGATGGCGATTGGCAGCGGCAGGGGGAGAAGGGCGTACCCTACTACCAGCTCCCCGGCGGCGGCACGCGCTGGGAAAGTCTTCACATCGTCCAGGGCATAGTCGAGTTGTTCCTGATCACCGGCGACGAACGCTACAAGACGGCGGCCGTCAATCTCTGGAAGAGCATCCGCGACTACGACCGCCATCCCTCCGGGGCCTTCTCCACGCACGAGTCGGCCTACGGCACCGTGTACGAGAAAGGCTCCATCGAGACCTGTTGTTCGGTGGCGTGGGAGGCGCTCACCATCGACGTGCTCGCGCTCACGGGCGACCCCACTGTCGCCGATGAGTTGGAGCTGACCACCTGGAACCAGGTTCTCGGATCGCAGCATCCCTCGGGGAGCTGGTGGACCTACGACACGCCGATGGACGGCGTCCGGATTCCATCGTTCCACCACATCAACTTCCAATACCGTCCCGGCACCCCCGAACTCAACTGCTGTTCGGTCAACGCCCCGCGCGGGTTGGGCATGTTGACCGAATGGGTCGTCATGGAGGACGCCGACGGCCTCGTTGTGAACTACTACGGACCTGGCACGTTTGACCTCACCCGCGGCAACGGCGAAGCCGTCAAGATTACTCAGGAGACGGCCTACCCGGCGGATGGCAAGGTCACCATCACCGTGGCGCCGGAGAAGGCGTCGCCTTTCAAGCTTCGTCTGCGCATCCCCGAGTGGTCGCGCGAGACCGCCGTATCGGTCAACGGTGCGTGGGAGGGATCCGCTCCCGAAGCGGGCAGCTATCTCAACATCGCCCGCAGCTGGAGCCCTGGCGATCGCGTTGAACTGACCTTCGACATGCGCCCCCGGCACTGGATGGGCAAGGACGGCCGGCACGCGCACGCCGCCCTATATCGGGGACCGCTGCTGCTCGCCTTCGACGCGTTCTACAACGAAATCGAGACCGCCGATCTGCCCGCCATCGACATGGACGATGTAACGTTGGAGCCGGTGGCGGCCACCCCGAAACGCACGCCCGGACATTTTGAACCGCTCGGCCTGTGGAACTGCCGCGCCGCCAATGGCGATACGGTGACACTGTGCGATTTCGCCACCGCCGGCGCCCACGGCACCGACTACGTGGCCTGGCTCCCCGCCGCCCACGTGCCGCCGCCTGCGCCCAGACTTCGCCTGCCCGCGCTGGACGCCGAAGGTACGCCGAGTCCCGTGTTGTTCCTGTGGAGAACGCCCGGTTCCGATGACTACACCGCCGAACTGCTCGTCGCCCGCGATGCCGCGCTCGAAGACGTCGTCGTGCACAGGCAAGGCCTGACAGCCAATCACGCCTCGATTGACGACGAACTCCTCGAGCCCGGCACGTACTACTGGAAGGTGCGCTCGGTCGGCTCAGGCGGTGCAACGGACAACGAAGGCGGCGTGCGCTCCTTCCGCGTCGCCGCCGCCGCCGCCCGGCCGTTCTTCTCCATCGGCTCCGATGGCCTTCTGGCCGCGTCGCCGCTCGATGGCGACGGAACGCCCCGCTTCGGCATCTGCGAACACCAGCAAGCCCTCCAGCCGGTTCCCGACCGAAACGGCAACGAGAACCGCGCCGTAGCCTTCGACGGCCGGACCAGCGAGTTGCGCTATGCGCTGCCCTTCTTCCCACTCGAAGACTACACTTTCCTCGCTTGGTTCCGCCCCGATGACCTATCCGCGAGTGGACTTCAACAAGTCTTCTCCGCATGGTGCAAGAGCGGCGACGACCCCTTGCGCGTGACGCTCGAAGGTGGCCGCGTGTTCGCGCGCATCGAATCGCCCGCCGGGAGCGCCGGCACTCAGGGCGTGGCCCTCAAAGACCACGAATGGGTGCACGTCGCCGCCGTGAAGAACGGCGGCAAACTGACACTCTACGTCAATGGCGCCGAAGCCCATTCCACCGGCTGTGCTGGACGCCTCCTGACCCAAAGCACCCAGATCGGGATCGGCTACAACCCCTTATTCCAGGGCGGCGAACACTTCCGAGGCCAAATCGACGACTTCGCCCTTTACGCCAAGGCCCTCTCCACCCGTGAAGTCCTTGACGCATATCTACAAGGAAGGGAGTGATTCCGTCGTGTCGGGGGCTCGCGGAATGAGTCGTCCCGATAGGCCGTAGTGATTGAGGAGAGACACCGAGTTTCGCTTCGTCCAATCAGGGGAGTTGTCATCTCGACCTGAAGGGAAAGATCTCCAGGTCCCTGTTGCTTTGGGTTCTGCACGTCGGCCGCCAGCGACATGGGTGGCATGAGATTTCTCGCTACGCTCGAAATGACAGGGAAAACGGCAGGCAATAGCGATACGGACCATCAACTCTGGCGCACACCACTAGAGCATCTTGAGAAGTTAAGTGACCTAGTTCGTCCAGATGGTGTTCATCTCCCAGATCTGGAGCGAGCGCACCTTGACGGGCATGCCGCGGGCCCACATGCTGAGGCCCAGGCAATCCTCGCTCTTGGGGCGGCACCAACTGGTGAAGGCTTCGCGGCCATTAGCGTAGACTTCGATCAACGACTTGTCGAGGAAGATGTGCAGTCGCAGGCAGTCTTCGCCGTGGAGTATCTGAAAATCGCCGCTGTGCGCGCCCGCGGTGAGGCGTAGGGCCACGTTGTCGTAGGCCACCGTCGTCTTCTGCTTGCCGTCAGCCGACCGGAGCAGGTCGAATCCCACACCCTCGGTGTTGCCCAGTTCGATCTCCGCGATGATCTCCAGGCAATCGCCTTGCACGTTGGCGAGGGGGTTGTGAGACGAAGGGGCAAGATCGATCTCGGTGAAACTATAATGGCGCCCGCGCAGCTTGGCCAGTTCGGAGGCGGGTTCCATACCCAAGCGTCCGTCGGGACGCAGCGTGAGCACGCGGGGCAGCGTCAGCATGCCGCACCAGGGATATTCCTCGATGCCGCCGTTTCTCACCCAGCCCCACATGACGCGGCGCCCGTCCGGGGCTTCCATGCAGTTGGGCGCGTAGTACGGCCCGCCTTCGGCGCGGTCCATCGGGCGCCACTCACCCGGCGTGAATCGGTGGTCCTTGTAGTCGCCGATGGCGTATTGGACCTGCCCGTGGGGTGAGACGACGAGGACGTGTTTGTCGCCAAGCGGGAAGAAGTTGGGGCATTCCCAGTTCTTGGCGAACCCGACGCAGAGGGGATGGAGGTAGGTCCATTCGCGCAGGTCGGGCGAAGAGTACAGGAGCGCCGCGCCACCTTCGCCGTCGATGCCCGAGCCGAGCACCATGTACCACAGGCCGTCTTCCCGCCAGACGAACGGATCGCGGAAGCCCTGGAGGCCGTCGCGGGGGCGTTCGGGGATGACGGGGTTGCCGGGATGCTTCGTCCAGGTGCGCATGCCGTCGTCGCTGGTGGCGATGCACTGCACCTCCGGCATCACGCCGGTGTAGACGATGGTGGGTGTGCCGTTGTCGATGACGCAGCAGCCGGAGAAGATGCCGCCGTGGTCGTACGAGCCGGGGTTGGGCGTCAGGGCGATGGGCCAGTGTTTCCATTGGGCAAGATCTTCGCTGACGGCGTGCCCCCAGGACATGTTGCCCCACTGGCGGCCGTAGGGATTGTGCTGGAAGAACATGTGGTACTTCCCGTCGAAGAAAACCGGGCCGTTAGGATCGTTGATCCAGTTGGCGGCCGTCGCGAGATGGTAGATGGGCCGGTGCGGATCGGACTCTGCTTTCGCCCGGGCCTTAGCCACACTCGCGTTCGCCTCAGCAAGTTTCTTCCCGTGTTCCATCGGTTCCCTCGCTTTCCGTGCCGCCTTTTCCGCCTCCGCGGCGGCCTTCCGTCGTTCCACATCCTCGCTACTGCCGCTCGCAGCAGAGACCGCCGCAACAATACCCAGAAACGCAACCAAGAAAGCTCTGTTCATCTTGTGAGGCTCCATTCCTCGATCCGTGCTACGCCACCACAAGTTCGCCCGCCTTCGCCGTTGCCGTATTCACCACGACGGCTTCCGCGATCTCCGCTTCGGACAACGACGCGCCGCGACTGGCCAGCGCCGCGTAGTCGTCAGCCTTCATCCTATCGCACACTGCTTGCGCGATGGTATCGGCATCCTCGGCGCGGCACAGCGCCAACACCGTTCCCGCAATCCCCGCGCCGGTGAGCGATGCGCCAAGTGCACCGGCTTCAAGGGCGGCATCGACCAGCGCGTCGAGTACCGGGCTACTGGCGCCGTAGGCGCCTGGACAACATTCGATGGATGTGCCGCGTTCAATCAGGCGCTCAATGGCGGCATCGGAGACGTCGTACCGATACGGCGTACCGTCCGCCGCCACGCGCCGATCGCCGTCGTGTCCCGCCGTCATGAGCGCTCCGGCCTCGTCAAAACACCCCTCCGCCAGGGCGCCGGAGAACAAGCGTGCGCGTTCCGATTCGGCGATGCCGAACAGCAGGGGGCCGCGCAAGGCGATTCGCGTCGGGCGATCCTCAGGTGGTACGCCTCCGAAACACTGCGCATAGGCCGCGTCCAGTCCGGGTAAGTCGTAGCGCCGTCGCAGGTCGTCGAGCGATAGCGATTCCGGCACGCTCCGCAGCAGGTCCATCAGGAAGCCGCGTTCAAACAGCGTGGGGGAGAGGTCGGAGAGGTGTTTCATGCGTGCGGCGAGATCTGCAGGGGCGCCCTGCGCTCGGGCCTCCTGCCGCACAATCTCGATCGCGAGTGAATAGGCAAACCGATTCACCGTATACGCCACCAGTGCCGCTCCGCTGAGGCTGCGTTCCGTATACGAGTTGACGACGAGCACGCGCAGTGCGTCTGGAAAGATCTGGCGGCGTGCGGTGGAAGTGTCGAGACGCGCGGCGTCGAGGGCCACGTTCACGACCTGCCCTGGCCCGCCCAACACCATGGCGGCCTGGTCGCTCACGCCGCAGCGCGATCCCGTGTACCACTCCGCGTCGCGTGCGGCGAGAATGAGAGATTCATCGTCGAGACGGCGCGCATTGAGCCCCAGCATCGTCAGGCACACGGCCGTACACAGGGCCGCGGAAGAACTCAGCGCCGCGCCACGCGGAATGTTGCTGCCGATGACGCCCTGCACGCCCGACAAGCGCTCCCCGGAGAAGCGGTTGCGAATACTGAGCCAGCAGCCTTTCATATAGTGCGACCAGTGACCCCGTTGTGCTTCGATTGCCGCGCGGGCCTCCGTGGACGTGATGAATGCCAGCCAGTCGTTTCCGAGGGCGGGATGCGACGCGAAGTCGTCGAGTGCGAACGACGTCTCTTCAAACTGCGGGTCCGTGTTGGCGAAGGTGACGGCATCGTCTGCCGGAGCGGCGACGGCCACGACCTCGCGTTGGTGGGTCATCAGGTTGAGGTAGCCGCCGTGCGTGTCGACGTGCATGCCGCGCAGGTTGATGCGGCCGGGGCTGCGGAAGATTCGGACGGGCTGATCGCCGTAGCGCTCAAGGAATCGCGCGAGCACTGCGCGAAGGAGTTCAAGCCGTCCCGCGATCACCGCGGCATCTTCGCCGTATACGTCGGTGAGATGCTCACGAAAGCGCGCATCCGGCTGCTCGACCCGCGCGGCCCAGCCGGCCGCCGTCCAATCGCTACTGCTCATCGTCTCCCCAATGCCCCGCCGGATCGCCCGGGAGCCCACTTCTCCGAATCGCCGGACAACTCCGTCGTGGCGCGCCACAATACGCCACCCGGGGTTTGGGCTTACTCGTCGTAGCTCGTCTTGACTCCGTACTTGCGTCCCAGTTCCCGGACTTCCGCGAGCAGTTCGGGCTTTTCGCCCATCCGGCACATCTCGCCGATCAAGTAGTAGATTTTCGCCCGCGCCCAGCGCCGGGCGATTTCTTGGTCTCCACGCTCGGCTTTGCGCAGGTCGGCCTTGAAGATGACTTCCTTGCGCTTGGCCTCCGCGTCTCCCGTCAACCGCATCGCGAACTCCGTATCTTGCTGCGGGGCGAACCGGCCGTACACCGTGATGGGCCGCTGTTCGTAGAAGTCGGGTACGTTCTTCGGGAAGACCTCGGCGTCTTTGATGCGGCCATAGTCCGCCTCGAGATCGACCAACAGCGGCGTGCTGAACTGCGCGAAGAACCCGGGCAAGTCCCCGTCGATGTCCCCGATCGAAGCCGTTACGTACGAGTCGCCCTTGTTGCGATAGGCGAGCAGGTCGAGCAGATACCGGTTTACCGTGTTGCCGCCGCCGTAGGCGAAGATCGTGTTGCCCTGCAGGTTCTCCGCGCTGAGGTTGTTGATAATGGTGCGCGCGTCGCGAACTCCCTTGGTGGGGCGTCCGTCCGTCATCACCAGTACCACGCCCGGCACGCCGTCGCGCGGCGGCTCCTGCAAAACCGGCCGGATCGCGTTATAGACGTCCGTCTCGCCGCGCGACTCCTGCCCATCGAGAAAGCGATGGGCGGCGGCGCGGTTTTCTGCGGTCGCCGGGACGCGCGTCTCGCGGAACGTGGCCGCGGTGTCGCGGAACACGACGATGTTGAACCGGTCCTCCGGTTCCAACGCGTCTATCATCCGCGCCAGGCCCTTGGCGGTCTCATCCAATTTGCGCTGGACGATGCTGCTCGATGCGTCAATGACGAACGTCACGTCTTTCGGTAGCGACTCGATATGATTGGCGGCCTTCGGCGTAATCTGGATCCGGAAAAAGCCCTGCTCTTCGCCGGGCGGCACGAAAGTGTCCAGTTTGATGTCGATCAGGTCGTCCAAGAACTCGTATTCGTTCTCGTCGAGGATCGCTTCGATCACCGGGGCGACGCGATCGTCCACCAGCGGCGCCGGCGGTTCGAGATCGGGCCGCTTCGGCGCAACCACGTTCTCCTCGTACGCGGGCGTCTCGGAGGTACCGGCTCGCGGGGCGTCCACGTCGGACGGCGTCGCGGGGCGGCCCAGCAGACTCACCGCCGGGAGCGCGCCCGGCGTGATGAGCCCCCCGCCGAGATCCGATTCCCCGCGCAAGACCGGCAACTCGTCCGCGCCGAGGATGCGATTGGGGCTAGGCCGCACGAGCCGCCGCGCGATTTGAATATCTTGACGCGCCGTGTCTTGAGCGATCTCGATGATCTTCGTGTCGATCACCCCCAACGAGTCCGGCGCCTGTTCGAGATAGTGGTCCCGCTCGACCTTGTCCGACGCCACCCGGTCGGACAGTTGCGGCACCTCCAGCGTTTCCGCCAACAGCGATTCCAGCGGATCGAAGCCGTTCTCCTCGTTCTTGAGCAGGTCTTCCAGCGTGCCCGGGTTCGTCGCCAAGCCGGTGTCGGGCCGGACGGGTTGTGGCGGCGGGGGCGGCACTTGGCGGATCTTCACGCGGAACAGGCGGGCGGGTTGGTGCGTCATCGGGCGCATGGAGCTCACCGGCAACGTCGGCGCCACGGCGAGCAGGGCGCCGTGTGCCAGCAGCGCGGCCAGTATGCTCAACGCCAGCATGGACTGTCGACTGTGCATGGATGCGTCCCTGTTGCCCTAAGCCGCTGCGCTCTTCGCCTTTGCGGCCTGTTCGCTGTCCGGGTAATCCTGGATGAGTTCTTCTCGCGCCTTCTTCGCCTGATCCGCGCTGCCCGCCTGATCGAAGCATCGCGCCGCGCGGAACAGGGCCTCGGGCGACAACTCCTCCGACAGGAAAACGATGGCTACGTACATATAGCTGCGCGCGGCCTCGTTGAACTCGCTACGGCTTTCATGGATCTCGCCCAAGCGGAAGCGCGCTCGCGCGGCCATGTCGCCGGTGTCGGTATTGGCCACCTCTTCATAGAGCGTGAGCGCTGCGTCGCCGTCGCCCTTCTGCTCGTACAGTGCTGCCATCCGGAAGCGGGCGTCCGCGCCCACGGCGCTATGCGGCGCCGTGTCGACCACGATCTTGTAGAGGTCCAGGGCCTCGTCCAGATTGCCCGC
Source organism: Nitrospiraceae bacterium (assembly GCA_011682535.1). Taxonomy (GTDB): domain Bacteria; phylum Hydrogenedentota; class Hydrogenedentia; order Hydrogenedentales; family SLHB01; genus JAACEL01. The sequence goes on from JAACEL010000005.1 coordinate 15,259, forward strand.
CGCCTCACTGCACTCCGCCACCTTCAGGTGTACGCGTTCGGGATTCGGGTAGTCCGGTTCCGCCTTCAGCAATGCGCGGAACGCCGTTGCGGCCTCGTCCCACTTCTTCTGGTCGAAGAACCGCTGGCCCACCCACGCATACGTGTCTTCGTTCAGCGACACCGCAGGGAACTCTTTCATGATGCGTAAGAACAGCTCCGCCGCCGCGTCGTAGTCCTTGGTCTCATATCGCGCGAGCGCCATGCCTTTGATGGCGCGCCCCGCGTAGGTGCCCTGCGGCGCGGCGTTCAGCGCCGTGTTGTACGCGTCGATGGCTTTCACGACATCCTGGCCGTCCCGCAAGTAGTAGTCGCCAATCCGCAGATGCGCTTCGGGAACGTGCGAGTCGTCCGGATACTTCTCGATCAACTTCCGGAACATGTTGACCGACGCCTCGTAGTTCTTCATGTTGTGATACGTGATGGCGAGCCGATAGAGTGTGCTGCGCTCGATGGTCGGGTCGGACGGGTTCTCAATCAGCTTGAGATACTTGGCCACCGCATCCTCGAACGCCGACGACAACAGTTTCGCATCGCCCGCCCGCAGGATGGCCTGCGCAGCCAGCACGTTGTCTGGATACGTGTTGGCGAAGCGCTCGAAGATCTTCGCAGCCTCGTCCGTACGTTCCAACTTGGCCAGGCATTCGCCCGCCTTGTACAGCGCCTCCGGCCCGAACTCGCTCTTGGGATATTTCTCCGCCACCAACCGGAACTCCTCGTATGCGCTTTCATAGCGTTCCTGGGACGCCATGATCGTGCCCAGCAGGAACGCCGCGTCGCCCACCAGCGCCTTGTCGCCAGGCGCCTGCAAGAACGCCGAGATCTCCTTCTCCGCCTCCGCCGCGTTGCCCTCCAGATGGCGGCACCAGGCGATCTTGTACTGCGCGCGCGCCGCGAAGTCGGAGTCGGCATGTTCCGTAAGGATCGTGCGGTATAAGGCGATGGCTTCTTCAAGTTTGCCCTGCTGCTGGAGGCAGTTGCCCATTAGATACCGCATGCCGATCGACTGCGCCGCATCGGGCTGCGCCGTCACGAACTGCTGCGCGGCCGCGGCGGCTTCGGGGTACTTACCCGCGTGATACAACGCCCAAGCGTAGCCATACTCCGCCCGGCGGGCGTAGTCCGATTCGGGGAACGCTTCCTTCAACTGCTCGTAGGCCTGCACCGCCGCCGTAAACCAGCCGATGCGGTCGTAGATCTCCGCCGCCCGGAACCGCGCCTCCGCGCGTAGCGCCGCGTCCGCGTTCGAGGCCGCCACCGCCGAGAACTCCGTGGCCGCCGCCTCGAACTTCTCCTGCGCCAAATAAACGAAACCCAGTTGATACCGCGCGAACGGGGCGAAGGGGCTGTCGGGCACGGCTTCCAGGAGCGTGTGGAACGCTTGCGCCGCCGTCTCGTAGTCGTTCGTCTCGGTGTGAATCTTGCCCTTGTAGTACAACGCGCGCGCCCGCACCTTCGGCGAGACGCCCTCACCCGTCAACGCCTCAATCGCCAGGATGGCGTCGGCTGGGCGTTTGAGGTAGTAGAGCACTTCCGCGCGGCTCAGAATGACGCGCTCTCGCGTGGCGGCATCGGTCTCGCCCGACAGCACGGTGTCGAAGGCCGCGAGCGCGGTATCATAGTCCTTGGCGGCATAGGCCGCTTCCCCCAGGCGGTACCGGGCCGTGGCAGCGTGTTCGCCCGCGGGGTACTGTTCGAGATACTGGCGGTATTCGCCGACTGCTTCCTGGTACAGGCCGCGCTTGAACAGGCCGTTGGCAAACGCCATCTGATCCTGCTCGGGCGACTCCGTCCAGGCGCTTGCCGCCAGCAGCACGGCCATGCACACCAGCAATCGCGGAGCGATGGCCCGCATCACGGCGCCTCCCCTTCGGGTTCCTCGGTGAGGGCCGCAAACGACACATTTGAGATGTCCGCGTTACGGCAGCAGTTCAGTATCGCGATGGCTTGGCCCAGCATGGCCGCGCGATCACCCCGGATGATCACCGAGCCGCCCGGGAAAAGCTCCGCCACGCGGATGAGAGTTTCTTGAAGCTCTTCGATGCTCATCTCCCGGTTGTTGAGGATGATTCGGCCGTCTGCGCGCAGGTTGATGTAGATCTCGCCCGACGTGCGAGCCGTCTGAATCGCGCTGCTGGCCGTAGGCAACTCGATGTCCACCTCGCTCTCCATTGTCGAATACGTGGCGATGGTGATGAAAAACACCAGCGTCAGAAACACGACGTCGAGCAGCGGGGCCATGTGGGGCTGCTCGGTCTCCTCCTGGAATCGGCGTCCGAATTTCATCCGTCATGCCCCCGTGCAAGCAGTTCGACGACCTCGCTCGCTTGCGCCTCAATCGCCGCGATAATCTTGATCACTCGCCCGCGCAGGTAGTAATAGACCACCAGACTCGGTATGGCCACGACCAGGCCGCCCACTGTCGTGATCATCGCCTTCGACACGTTCTCCGCAACCGCGATCCCGCGGACCTGGGCGTTGTCGGAAGCGATGCTGTTGAACGCGAGCACCATGCCCCACACCGTACCCAGCAGGCCCATCAACGGGGCGATCACGCCGATATTGTTGAGATACGAGATACGCTGCCACAGGGCCGTCACCCCGCGCTCGCCTTCGCTTTCCATGGCGTCCTGGATGACGTAGCGGTCGTGGCCCGACACTTTCAGGCCGGAACGTATCACATGAGCGAGCAGCTCGTCGCGTCCTTCACAGAGCTGGTAGGCGCCCCGCAAGTCGCCCGCACGAATCTGGTTGAGGGCGCGCCGTACGAAGTTGGGCGGGATCTCCCGCTTGACGGTTACCGTCAGCAGGCAAAACACCGCCAGCACGAACGCGAAGAAGCCCAGCGCCATCGTCGTCCACAGGATCACCCCGCCCCAACGGATCATCGTCATGAGGGTGACCTTCTGAGCTTCGTCCGCCGCCGCGGGCGCCGTTGCCGGGGCCTCATCCTGTGCCCACACCGGCCCCATGCACACAATCAGCAGTAAGAGCGCCATGCTCCCCCAGAGCAACCTGTCATTCATGTGCCTAGACTCCTTTCGTACAATAAGTTGGAGCAGTCCAGCCGCCCTGCACGGCAGGCCGGGATTCCACCAATTCGAGCCCGCCTGGCACACTGGCTCAAGTCCGCGGATCCCTATCCTCCGTATTATGCCCTCACGTCCGGGATGGTTGCAATTGGGCGGGGTGCTGTGATGCGGCCCGGATGTGGACTTGGCGGGTCTATCCGGGCGACTTCTCGTGCTACTTTTGGGCGGGCTATGTCCTAGCCTACATTGGGAGGCCCCCCGGCTACCGGGGGATAATTACTCCGCGGGCAACACGCTGACCAGATCCTCGGCCACCATTGAGAAGATCCGGCTTTGTCCCGTCGCCGGGTTGTACCGGCCCGTCACCGTCTCCAGGTGATTCCAACCCCGCAGGATACGCAGGCGGTCGGGATTTGCTAACGTATGTTTCTCGATGAGGTCCATACGCGGCTGGAGCGGGTACACCGGTACTCGCCAGCCGAGAACCTCCGTCGTCTTGTACAACAGGTCGTCCTCCGCTCCGTCCAACATGAGCATGCTGCGCAGCGGGCAGGCGCCGTCGTTCAAGCGGTACGCCCCGAGCGGCAGGTCCGTGCCCTCCGTCGCCACGATGTCCATCAGGGGATTGGCCAAGTTGATACCGATGGTTTCGAAGGCCATCTGCCACTTGTTTTGCGTACTCGTGAGACTGTGGAGCACCTGCATGATCAGGCTTTCGCTCTTGAGCATGTATGATCCGTACAAGAAGAACTTGTCGAGGTGCAGATCTTCCCGCTCGTCCGGCATGATCTCTTCCAGGCCGCCGCAATAGGTCGGCAACGGCTGGACGGGCGTGAACGAGTCGTCGTCGTAGCCGGGCAGGCTGCGCGCGCCGGTCTGGTTCGCGTCCCGAGGCGACACCGTCTTCCTCACGAGTCCCCCGGGGGAGCGCAGTACCTTGAAGTCCTCGTAAGGAAGGCCGTAACCGCCCGCCGCGTCGAAGTTGCCCCAGCCCAGGTCCAAGTCGCTCTGACGGTCCATCGAGAGCCAGCAATAAAGGTAGAACTGGCCCCCCGTCGCCTCGAGTAGCCGCCCGATCCAGTTGGCGCCCGAGAATCCCAGGCTCGTCAACGTGTGTGAAATCCAGTCCGGCGTGCCCCACGGCGTGCCCAGGTGCGGAGCGTTGATCGTGACGACGCCCAATACCCGCTCGGCTTGTTCCGGGAAATTCTTCATGAACGCGCGCGCCGCCAGACCGCCATGGCTGTGCGTGACAATCGAGTAGGGGCCGTCGGGGAAGCGGTAGAGGACTCCGTCCGTCTCGACCCCGCCGGACATGGCCGACACGATGAAGCGCTCCAGGTACGCGGCGATGCTCTCCTCGAACCCCGGATACGCCGAACTGAACCCCACGGCCGCGTTGATGCCCTCTGAAGGATGGAAGAAATTCCAGATCTGGTACTCGCGCCGCAACGCCTCCGCTTCGGGACTGTGCGCGGCCCAGTGGATGAAGTCCGCCCACCGGTCCGTGCCCGCTCCCGCCACAAGAATCAGCGGAACAGGGCCCGTGATGAGTTCCGGCTCGACCCGGAATAGGCTCCAGGCGGCCTTCGCCGCCGGGTCTTCAGAGACTTCCTGGGGACACGACAATTTGAGCGCGTCCGCGCCGGCGTAGGAATACTCGTCCACCTCGCGCACCACGAACTGTCCCGGCGCGTTCGCCTCAAACGACACGCTCGTTCCAGAGCGTGCAGGCGGTTGGCGGAGCCTCACGTACAGGCCCGGTGACGCCCGCCTATACACTTCCATTTCGCCCGATTCCGCCGTCACCGGTACGTAGACGCGTAACGGCCGCGGGCCTTCGCCTAAGACTTCGAAATAGTGCTGAATGGGGGCTTCGGAGTTGGTTTCCGCTTGCACGCTCTTCGGGTCGAGGTCGACTACCGATACGTTCTTGCCGCTCGCCACGACCCCCGACGGCGACTCGTCCAGCCGGCCGATCAAGCGTGCGTAGGCGCGTTGGACGTCGGCCACCGTGGACGGGCCACCGTGCAACGCGTCGTAGAATAGACCCTGAACGTCGGCCGCGGAAAGCGGCACGTCGCCGCTTGCCAGAGCCGTACACGAGATCAACAACGCAACCAGCGGGGCTGTCATGGCGCCTGTTACTCCCGGAACAAGTTGTCGAGGGGGGCCGTGCTTCCTGCTATGGCCGTGCTTTCTTGCGCCGCCGCAGCCACGTGGGAATGCTGATGTCGCCCTCGTCCGTACCGCCCGTCGATTCATGCGAATCAAAATCGACAATCACGCCGCCCGCAACTGCGGCCGGCGCAGGTTGAGCCCTACCGTCCTCGGGAAAGAACTCCGCCTGATAGCCCGGCTCCACTTCCGCGGATCCGGCGGCGGCGAATGCCAGTGAGGGTTGGGTGGATTCGAGAGACGGCTCCGCCGCCTCGGAAGCACACGGCGCCAAGGCAGGCGTTGAGTCCGGTTCCGAAGTTTTTGCCACGATAGGGAAGTCGATCTCCACGGCTGCGCTTTCAGCACCCGCGAAACCCGCCGCGATCACGGTGATTTCCAGTTCGGGGCGCTCTTCGTCGTGGAGAGCGGCTCCCACAAACAGCGTTGCGTCGCTACAGGCCGCCGCCTTCACCACCTGCACACTCTCTTCAAGCTCGCGCATGCCGATGTCGCGCCCACCCCGGATGTTGACGATGATGCCCGTGGCGCCGTCGATGTTGGACTGCTGCAACAACGGGCACACGATGGCTTCTTCGGCCGCGCGGACCGCGCGGCGCTCACCCTCGGCCCGGCCAATACCCATCAACGCGCGGCCCCCGCCTTCCATCACGGTGCGGAAGTCCGCGAAGTCCACGTTCCACAGCCCATGGACCTGGATCAGGTTCGTAATGGCGCGCACGCCGTTGTGCAGAACCTCGTCGGCCTGTTCGAAGGCGTTGAGGAACGTGATCTCGGTTTGGCCCAGCGCCGCCACGCGATCGTTCGGGATGACGATCAGGCTGTCGACCTGTTCTTCCAGTTCGGCCAGGCCCTCTATCGCGTTGTCCATGCGGCCGCTGCCCTCGAACGAGAACGGCAGCGTCACGATGCCCAGCGTCAGCGCGCCGGTGGACTTGGCCAGTTCGGCCACGATCGGCGCCGCGCCCGTGCCCGTGCCACCACCCATACCGGCGGTGAGGAACACCATGTCGGCCCCCTCAAGCACCTCCGTGAGGCGCTCGCGATCTTCGAGGGCCGCTTTCTGCCCGATCTCCGGCTTCCCGCCCGAGCCCAGCCCCCCCGTCACCTCGAGGCCAATCTGTAGACGCCGGGGGGCAGGGGAGTTCTTCAGGGCCTGGGCGTCCGTGTTGATGACGATGAACTCCACGTCCTGCAATCCGGCGGAGATCATACGGTCCACGGCATTGCCGCCGCCGCCGCCCACGCCGCATACCTTGATGGCCGCGCGCTGCGCGAAAGTGTCGAATTCATTCGCCATTCCAACAACCATGACTTTGCCTCCCGAGAGCTGTCTTCCGACCACGCCCAATTGCCTGATAGCTGTCTCCACGCGGACCGGGCTTCTCCTTACCGGCAAACGACGTCGTCGCCGAACCGCAAGTCCACGTATTCCGTATAGGTGATCCGTCCGTTCTGGCTGCGCCAGAACACGTCCAGTTTCCACGCCTGCTTCGCCAAGGAACCCCGGCCCCAGCGAATCTCGCAATCCAGTTCGTCCACGTACATGCAGATGAGGCTGTCGCTTATCGCGCACACCTCCGACACCGTCACCTCCTGAGCCATCGACGTCTCGCGAAACGCCAGCCACACCGCCACCGCGTCGCGCACACCCGCCTGCTCGATGGTCTGGCCCACATGCACGTACGCCATGTCCGAAACATCCGAGATGAACGGTCCCACGTGCCCCACCCGGTCAGGGTAGGCCACCGCGTCGGGCATCTGGCGCAGGACGTGGCAGTTCGCGTCGATTTCATACATGTGGTTGTTCACCAGCAGCGTCGCCACCGCCACGCGCTCAGTAAGACGAATGATCACCTTGCGCGGAAACATCCGGGTAACCGAGCATTCCGCCACGAACGGCATCTCCGCCACACGCGCCCGTATCTCTTCCGCGTCTACCGCGAAAATGCAGTCCCCGCTCGTCACGCCCGACTGCGCGATGATATCCTCCTCGCGCAACACGTTGGCGCCCTCCACCCGGATCGTATCGATGTTGAAAAAGCCCGAGTGCAGCGCGAAGGCGCTAAAATCGAAGGCCACGCCCCCGAGCAGGCCCGCGCAGACGATTGCTTCCAGCGCCCGCACCACCGGGCGGTCCAGAAACCGCCTTTTCACCGCCGGTTTCGCACGCCCTTTCGCTTTGTCCTTGGTTCGCGGCATCAGCGCTTCCGAAGCCCCTCCAGTATGGGTTGTGCAATCCGGTTGATGTTGCCCGCGCCCAAAACCAGCACCAGATCTCCCGGTTCGAGATCGGGCACGAGTTGTTCGGGCACGGCGTGCATGTCGTTTACGAGCGACACCTGCGTGGCGCCTTGTTCCTGCGCGGCATCGACGATCAGACCCGAGTCCACACCCGGGATCGGTTCCTCGCGCGCCGGATACAGATCCGTCACGATGGCGCGCTCCGCCGTTCCCAACACCCGCGCAAAATCTTCACAGAAGAACTTCGTCCGGCTATACAGATGCGGCTGAAACACGCAGATTACGCGCTTGGCCTCGACCTGACGCACCGCCTCCAACGTACTCGCGATCTCCGTCGGGTGATGGGCGTAATCCTCCACCACCAGCACGCCCTCATGTTCGCCGCACACCTGTAAACGGCGTTGCACGCCGTCGAACTGCTTCAAACCCTCGGCGATCAGGCCGAACCGCATCCCCAGGCACAGGCCCACCGCGCACGCCGCCAAGGCATTGCGCACGTTGTGCAGCCCCAGTGCGTTCACTTCGAGCGTTCCCAGCGTCCCCACCGCGCTCAAGCGCTCGTCGGTACTCGTCACCTCAAAGCGCGTACGCAATTCCGACAGTTGGGCGGACTTAGGTTTGCTCGCGTCCGGGGCGACGATTTCCACGTTTGCACCCAGCAACGAGGCCCCCTCTTCGAGGCCATACGTCACGCATACGCTTTCAATGGACGGCAGCACCGCGCGCACGTTCACGTCGTCCCAGCAAACGATCGCGTAGCCGTAGAAAGGCACGTCGTTGCAGAAATCCACGAACGCGCGTTTGATGCGGTCGATCGTCCCGTAATACTCGAGGTGCTCGGCGTCGATGTTGGTCACCACCGCCACGGTGGGGTGGAGGCGCAGGAACGAGCCGTCATGCTCGTCCGCCTCAGCCACCAGGTAGTCGCCCGTGCCCCACCGCGCGTTCGTCCCGCTGCGATGGAGGATGCCCCCTACAATCGTGGTCGCCCCGATGTTGGCCATATCCAGAAACGCGCTGATCATCGACGTCGTCGTGGTCTTGCCGTGCGTACCGCCCACCGCGATGGCGTTCGGCTTCAGGCGCATCAAGTCGGCCAGCAGGTCGCTGCGGTGAATCACCGGAACCCCGCGCTCCTGTGCCGCCACCACCTCGACGTTGTTCTCTGCGACCGCCGCCGACACCACCACGATGCCCGCGTCGCCTACGTTGGCCGCGTCATGGCCTTCCAGGAAGCGCAGGCCGTATGTCTCCAGGCGCCGGGTGATCGCGGAACCCTTCAGATCCGACCCCGACACCTTGTATCCGAGGTTCAGGAGGATTTCGGCCAGACCACTCATGCCGATTCCCCCAACACCCACAAAATGTACCCTGCGCTGCTGTCCAGACACCATTTAGCCTCAAGATATAGTATAGAACTACTCCGTTTGAGCATCTTTGGGGCAGTCCCTCAATCGCTTCACAACATATTGTACCAATTAGAAGTATATCAGAAGATCCCCACAAGATAAAGCATATTTCTTGACGCGAATAGTGAGAAAAATGCTTTGCCGGGACGCCGCCCCACCGAGTCCAATCGCCCCGTTTCACCGCAACGCGGCGGTCTGGGTATGCTAACCAGCCGGGGCTGGCCACGCCTACTGCGTCTTGAGTAAAGATGCGATCCGATTGTCCAGAGCCGCTTGGTCGGTCGTGAACGAGCACAGCGCCGCGGCGTTCATCAACGCATCGAGGCCCACGGCTCCCGACGTAAGCAGTTCTTTCCACGTCGCGAATACCGGGATCTTGCCGTCGGCCGCGATCATGGCCAGTTGCTCCTCCGTCCAACGCGGGAAGAGACCACCGAAACCCGCCTGCTCGAAATGCGCGACCAGCGCATCCGGCGTCAGCGTGCCGGCATCCATCGCCGCGAGTTCGTCGACCGCCGCCTTCAGCGCGTCGGGCACTTCCCACAGGCCTTCGCCTGCGAAGTCGGACAGGTTCACGCCGTCGGCCAACGGTACCTCCGGGTCGTCCTGCACGTGGACGCTGACCTCGGCCGGGGCGGCCGCGCGATGCCCCTCGGCCACCTTCAGCGGCATGGTGAACACATCCAGCCCGGCCAGGTCGGCCACCTGCGCCGCCTTGCGCATGCTGGCGCCGATCAGCTTCGACTCGGATCGCCCCGCTGCCCGCAGCGCGATGAGTTCGCGTTGCGTCGCCAGCGTCGCTTTCTCGCCAATACAGTCGCCGCTGCCCAAGCCGTTGTCCGCCAGGAACGCCCCCAGACGCCCCATGAACACGTTGACATAGGCCGGACGCGACAGCACCGCCGCCACACAATTCTGGCGGGCCGAGAAGCCCAAGGTGAAGTTGATTGGGATGCCGGCCTGGCCGAGCGCGCGCGCTGCCAGGAACCCCGACGGCGTCAGCGGCACCTTCACAATGAAGCGCTCGGGGCAGATCGCGTGAAAACGCTTGCCGTAGGCCACGGATCGCGCCGGATCGTTGGCCACGTCAGTATGCAGTTCCACGCTGACGAACGCGTCGAACTGTTGCACCAGCCGCAGGCCATGGTGGGCGTTGAGGACGAATGCGATCTCCAACAGCAGTTCCTTGTCGGTGATGTCCGGCGCCGCTTCGCGGATCCGGGCCGCCACCTGACCCACGAGATCGTCGTAGATGCCCTTCTGCACCTCGTTATTCAACAGCGTGTTGTTCGTCGTCAGCGCCTGGAACTCGGCAGTGAACAGCCGTGTGGCTTCATCGAGATCGCCAGTGTCCAGCCACAACTGCGTACCCGTGGCGCGAACCTTTTGCCATTCCGCATCGGTGGGCACGTCGCCCCCGGGCTTTCCCGGTTCATAGTCCACGCCTTCGATGGCCAGCGCCTGGGTGATCTCCTGGACTTTCTGCATATCGGCCATGGGTCGTCTCCTGTAGTTTGAACTGCCCATAAGGCATTTACTCTATAACCGTTGGGCGCGTCTTGCGCATTCCTCATCTGTAAGCTTTCACACGTACTCAAACACAGCGCCAAGACGGTGTCATCCCCGCGAAAGGGTGTGTCGATTTAGCCCAAATGCACACAGGGCCGGAAAAACGGACCTCGTGGAATCGCCCAGCTTCAACAATCTCAGCGTGGGTCGAGGTTGAAATCCACCTGAAAACATGCCAAACAACCAATCCGGCGGCTAAGTCGACAAGCCCCTGCGCGGGAATGACGGCTTGGAGTTCTTTGCCCCCCACAGCCGCTTTGAGCGGCTTACAACATAAAGCCCCCGGTACCGGGGGATAATTACTATGGACCTGTAGCTCTGGAAGAGGGAGGCGCATGCCGCTCCCACAATCGCCCCGTCAGAGAATGCTGCCACCCACCTGGATGAAATCTTGCTTGATCATCGTGGCGCTACCCACCGCCGTGGTCACCGTTAGCGACACCGTGTAGTCCCCGGCTTCGGTGTAGCTATAGATGGGGTTGATCGTCGTGCTGGTCGCGCCGTCGCCAAAATCCCAGTGGTAATCCGTGATAGGCGAACTCCCCGCCAGGGAGGTGTTGGTGAATTGCACTAGCAGCGGGGGGCCCCCCGACACGACATCGGCATAGAAGTCGGCAGCGGGCCCGACGGGCTGCACGGTCGGCGGACACCCACCCACTAGCACAACCCATCCCAGCGCGAGGACCGACACGCTCAGTACAGTTAGACTTCTCATCATTCCATTCTCCCGTTAGTGGACACCACGAATCAGACCGGACTAAGTCTACTGCGAATTCCGTAATTCGTCAATCGTAATTTCGAGTTCGAAATCGTCGACTGGGGGCGCGGCTTGCCGGGGCATTCGGCGGCTGCACGGTCAATCTGGTCGCTCATGACGCCGCCGATGCCTTCTGCGAAACGGTACGGCAGCGCTACTATAACGAGTACCTTGAGGCGCGCGATCTGACGGTTTTGGACGGCGCCCTCAGAGTGGCGCATTCGAAGCCCCGGGGCGGGCTACTTGTAATCCGGCCAATGATGGCTTACCATAGCGGTGGGTAGGTCGCGGAACTCCGTGGCCGAGTGTGTCGGGAGCCGCCACAAGGTCTTCTGCGACAGTACGTTGAAAACCATGGTGCGATTAACGGTTCCTTGGTGTTTCGAACGGGATGATCAGTTTTCGCCTTTTGACAGGGGCTCGCGATTCGTGGTACTTTTCCTGTGGGGAGGAGTGGCGACACTTCGACGCCCGCGGGTAGCGCACGCCACGGCGGATGCCCCGCAGGGAGCGGTCTATGAAGTGTCCCCATCACCCCCGTGTCGAGGCAGTTGGGTATTGCTGCATATGCGGCGCCTTTGGCTGTGAAGAGTGCCTGAAGAAGCACGAGGGCCAGTGGTACTGCCCCAAGCATCATCGCCCAATTGCCAAAAAAATTGAAGAACAGAAACATCGCGAGAACATTCGCAGGAAACACCCACGCCAACGCATGGTCGTGCGCTATCTCGATGGCACTTCCAAGCGCGGGATATGCTATGTACTAAATCTGCAGGACACGGGGTTTCACCTGGATCTCATCGACGGAAACGACGCTCCCATCGACGAGTCCGTGTTTATCCCTTTCGCCGATCTCAAGGCCATCTTCTTGGTTAAGAGCTTCGACGGGCGGTTTGACCAATCCGCCAGGTATCGCGAGTACGACCCGGAAGGGGGCGAGATAGTTGTCGAGTTTAAGGACGGGGAAGTCTTAAAAGGCTTCGCGTTCCGCCGTTTCGACAAGACCGATCCCCGGTTTCACGTGATTCCGTCCGACAACACCGGCAACAACATCAGTGTCATCGTCGAGATGGCCGCCGTTGAGCGGGTGTACACTGCGGAGGAGTGGGAGAAGAAACAGGAAGAGTTGGGCCTGGACAAGGGCAGCCAGACCAATCTCAGCCAGGAAGAAAGCACCGGTGACTTTTACTTCGAAGCACGCAACTACACTGCGGCCCTCGAGCAATATCGCCTGGCCGAGGAGAAATTCCCGAGCGTTCGGCGACTACGCACCAAGGTTTTGTCCTCCCAATTCAATGTGGGAGTCCAGTACATCAAAGACCGGGAGTACGAAAAGGCCTTGGCCGTCATGGAGGCCATTCACGAAGTGGAGCCGCGAAACGAGCGAGTCCGCAGGAAGATCCACAAACTGCGCCACGTGGTGCGAAAGATGAAACAGCACCAAGAGACTGACTAAGACTTTGACGCGGCCCGGCCCGGCAATCGGGCACGGGGGCCGCGGCGCTTCGGCGCAAGGAAAAGAAGTATCACATGCGCATTGCCATAATCGCCGACTTGCATGCCAACCTGGAGGCTACCACCATGGTCTTCAAGGAGATCGACCGGCGAAAACCCGACAAAGTGTTCTGCTTAGGCGATTTGGCGGGTTACAACACCCAGCCCAACGAAGTCATCGACATCCTGCGCGAGCGCGAGATTCCCACCGTTATGGGTAACCACGACGCCGCCGTATGCGGCATTGAGGATCCCTGGTTCTTCCGCAACGCCGCCAAGAAAGCCATCCAGTGGCAGATGGACATTCTGCGCGACGACAACCGCGAATGGCTGTCCAAGGCCGCCGAGCAAATCGTGTTCAAGAACGTCTATCTCGGCGTCCATGGCTCCCCCCGAAGCAGAGACGACTACATCACCGACTGGCTCGACGCCATGCGCCAGCTCGAGTTCCTCAACGGACGCAACATCTCCGTCTGCTTTTTCGGCCACAGCCACCGCGCCTCATTTCTCAGCGAGCGCGGTCCCGAGCAGAGCGTCAGCGCGGGCGCCATTCACGAACTCAACCCGCAGAACCGCTACTTCATCAACCCCGGCGCCGTCGGGCAGCCCCGCGACCGCGACCCCCGCGCCGCCTTCGGCCTCTTCGACCTCGAAGCACTCACCTTCGAGTTCTGCCGCGTCGAATACGACATCGACGCCTGCGCCAAGAAGGTCATGAAAGCCGGCCTGCCGCGCGAACTGGCCAAGCGCTTGTCCAAAGGAGCGTAAGGGCCCCGGTGACGCTGCGCGAAGAGCTGGAGGAGCGCGAACGCCGGACACTGAGTCCACACGCCGCACTGTCCTCACAGACCCGCGGACGCCTGCGCCCCGAACCCGAGCACGACTACCGCGTCGCCTTCCAGCGTGATCGCGACCGCATACTGCACACCAAAGCCTTCCGCCGCCTCAAACGCAAGACGCAAGTCTTCCTCGCACCCGAGGGCGACCACTACCGCACCCGCCTCACCCACACCCTCGAAGCCTCGCAGATCGCCCGCACTGTAGCCCGCGCCCTCTACCTCAACGAAGACCTCACCGAGGCCATCGCCCTCGGACACGACCTGGGTCACACGCCCTTCGGGCACGGGGGAGAGGCCGGCCTCAACGAAGTCTTCCCCGGCGGTTTCCGCCATGCCGAACAAAGCCTGCGCGTGGTCGACGAGATTGAGCCCGGGCGCGACGGACAGGGCCTCAACCTCACCTTCGAGGTTCGCGACGGCATCCTCCACCACTCCAAAGGCAAGGACGTGCTCGATGGCCGGGGTGACAAACGCGCCGCTACGATGGAAGGACAGATCGTCAGTGTGTGCGACGCCATCGCCTATATCAACCACGACATCGACGACGCCGTGCGCGCCGGTATCATCACCCTCGACGACCTGCCTGGCGACGCCGCGCAAGTGTTGGGCGCCACCACCTCCGAACGCATCAACACCATGGTCATCGGCCTCATCCGAGAAAGCGGCGACGGCGCCGTGGGGATGGTGCCCGAGATTCTCGGCGCCACGAACGCCTTGCGCTCCTTCATGTACGCCACCGTGTACCCCTGTGAGGCTATCAACGGCCAAGTCAAGAAAGCCAAGAAACTCCTCATGGAGCTATACGACTACCTCGTGCACCATCCCGAACAACTCGGTCCTGACGTCCCCGAGCCCCAATTCGCTGAACGCCGCGCCGTCGATCTGCTCGCTAGCATGACCGACCAATTCGCCCTGCACCTCTACGAGAAAATCTTCTTCCCTTCGGGATGGCGGAGATGAGCCATCCCGTGGGCATCGTGGCCGGTTCGGGAATCGATCTGGAAGGGCTGCTCGACACCATCGAAAAAGAACAGGCCTTCCACGACACCCCGGGCCTCCGGGACGGTTCCGTAAAGGGACACGGCCACAAGTTCCTACACGGGTCGTGCGGCGATCATACCGTCATCCTGCAATGCGGCCGTCTGCATCTCTACGAAGGGTGGGGGTTGGACATGGTCTGCCGTCCCGTCGACGTCATGCATTCGCTCGGCGTTGGAACCATCCTGTTCACCAACGCCGCCGGAGGCCTCCTGCCCGAGATGAACCCCGGCGACCTGGTGGCCGTGTCGCGCGTGCGGCTGTGGCCCTATCGTGGCTGGGCGCACGCTCCCGAAGTCCTCGACCCCTCGTTCATCACCGATGGCTGCGACTTCGTGGGCGATCTCCAATGGATGCACGGCCCCTGCTACGAGACCCGCGCCGAGATCGGCGCATTGCAGCGCCTCGGCGCCGCGGCGGTGGGCATGAGCGTGGCCCCCGAACTGACGCGCTGCGCCGAACTGGGCATGCGGGCCGGTGTCATCTCATGTGTCACCAACTCCTGCTGCCGTCCGCGGCAACTCACGCACGAACACGTGATCCAAACCGCCCGCCGCGCCTCGGGCAAACTCACCGAGCTGCTACGCGGCGTCTTGCCCATGCTGGCCGCCGCATAGGCGTCCGCCCCACGTCCCAAATCCGCCTGAGCGGAACCGAGGGACGCAAGCGAGCGGCTGATAGGGAGCGAGATGGGTCTGCCCCTGGGCTTTCGCGATCAGGCTCGTCACAAGAATTTGTGCATGTGGATTGTCGATAAGTGCTCATAACCAACGTGAATACAATGAGATAATGGGGTTGATACTCACGGAGAA
>JAACEL010000116.1 GCA_011682535.1 Nitrospiraceae bacterium
AAAAGGCGCGCCGGTTCCCTGATCGAAACAACCGATCTTACTGTTTACCCATGGATCCCTTCAAGAAGCCGACGCAGGCCCGCGTAGCACGGTGTGTGAAGTCCTACTCCTTGGCGCGGTAGTTGAGCCAAGCGGCGAAGGTGACGGGGTCGTGGGCCGTGCGCTCCGACATTGGCCGCAACGTCACCGGGTATTCGCCGGGGAACCCGTCGTGGGTGTAGGTGGCGCTCACATGTGCGCCGGGCACCTCCAACGCCCCGCCGGATGTGTCGCCGGCCTGTGGCTGAGCGGGCAGGTTGATCCGGTTACCGCCCCAGGGCTCACCGAAGAACGGTCCGTTGTCCCCCTCGTCGACGCCGAGTAGCCAGGGCCCACAGAACAAGACGGCATCGACGGGATTGCTTGTCAACTCGCTGGGCTCGATGCTGGCGCTGTCGCGCTTGACGAGGCGGTACTTGTACGTCAGCGCAATCGTCAGCCGGTCGCCGGCCTTGAGCGCGTTGGGGAGTTCGAGATAGCCCGAGTCCGCGCGGACTTCCACGATGTCCCCGTTCACCGTCAGGACGACCTCTTTGGCCCACGCCGGACGCCGCACTTGGACGCGCACACCCTCTACGGGAGCCTTCGCTACCGACAACACATGTGTACCATCCGCGGCTGTGGTGAGCGTCAGGGCACGGGCCGCATCGGCCCATTGGACGCCCTGAAACAGGTTCACGCGAACGAGATCGCCGTCTACGGTTACGGCGGCGTCCCATACGTCGCGGCAAGCGCGGAGTCCGTGCATCGTGCAGCACCACCACGCGCGGCCCACGCCTTGGAACGGCGCGACGCCATCGGCGAAATACACGTGGTGTCCGAAGTCCCCGGTTTCGAACTGGTTCGCGTAGAACTGGTTCACGAGGCAATGCTCGGCGCGTTCGAGATAGTCCATTTTGCCGGTTACGCGCCACAGTTGAAGACTCAACCGCAGGAAATCGGCCTCGGAACAGCCCTCGTCGCGGGCCTTGCTGCCGAAGTACTCCTGGACGCCGCCGTAGACGTGGTAGTCGTCCGAGGCAATCAGGGCTCCGAACAGGGACTCGACCCTCGCGAGCACCTCGGGATTCCGATTGGCCTCGTAGAGCATGACCATGCCCCGGAGTGTAGTGAGATAGCCGTGGCTGTGCTGCTTGCCGCGTTCCTCGGGCAAGCACTCGGCCGCGCGCGCGGCGCCCTCGATATAGTCCGCTTCGCCCGTCGCATTGGCCAGCATCACGAGCCCTTCCACCAGTTGGCTGAAGCAGATCATGCCGGCGGCGCCGCGATTCTTGACGCGCGCGGCGACGGCCTCGTTCGCGCAGGCCTCGTAGACGCCCATCAGAAAATCACCCAGCCGCCGCGAGGCCTCTAAGACTTCGTCCGAAGGCGCGACGCTCTGGTATTCCATCAGTCCGACCAGCAGGCGGCCGTTGCCCCACAACAGCGCCATGTGGTCGAGGGCGATTGTCTCGGGCGAGTACACAAGGTCCATCGATCCAAAGCGGCCATCCCCGCGCTGATGCGTCAGCAGCTTGGGAACGAGGCCCGGATGTTTGGCGAGCATGGCGCCGGGATCCGTCATGGCGAAGGCGCCGATGTAGCGGCCCGACAAGTCGCCGCTATAGTTCGAGAAACGGCGCGGATACGCCGGGTCGAGCGCCACGTCGGCGAGGATGAAATCCTCGGTAAACGCGGGGATGGCGTCGGACAGCATCCGTTCGATCGCCATCTCCGTGCGCACCTTCAGTTCACCCAACGGCTGCGCCCCGGCGGACATCGCATCCGCACCACTCAATACGGCCAACGGGAACAGACAACAAACGGCCGACAACATGCTCCACCCTTCCTCAAATGGTCCCCGTACCCAGCGATCTCAGATACGCTATTCTCCGCGCACGGTGCGGTTACTTGTTGAGCTTGAACACTTCGCTCTCTACGAGGTTGCGGATTTCCTTGAGGCGCTTCTTCGTGTCCGCTTCGCAACGCATCACGAGCACCGGCGAGGTGTTCGATGCGCGCAGCAGGCCCCAGCCGTCGGGGAACTCAATCCGCGCGCCGTCGATCGTGTTGACGTCGAGGCCGAGTTCTTTCTGGAAGTAACGCGTGGCGTCGGCGACGATCTGGAACTTGCGCTCCTCGTTCGTCTCGATCCGGATTTCTTCGGTTACGAAGGTCTTCGGCACATTCGACAGGTGGTCGTGCAGCGTTTTGCGGCCCAAAGCCAGGAACTCGAACAAACGCGCCGCGGAGTAGATGGCGTCGTCGAAGCCGTACCAGCGGTGCTTGAAGAACATGTGCCCGCTCATCTCCCCGGCTAGCTGCGCCTTGAATCTCTTCATGGCGTCCTTGATCAGCGAGTGTCCGGTCTTCCACATGACGGGGTTGCCACCATGCTTGGCAATGTCGTCGTAGAGCGTGCGCGAACATTTGACCTCGCCGATGACGGTCGCGCCCGGCTTCTCGCGCAAGATCGAACGCGCGAACAACACCAGCAGGCGGTCGCCGTAGATGACCTCACCCTTGTTGTCCACCGCACCGATCCGATCGGCGTCACCGTCGAACGCGACGCCGCAGTCGGCCTTGAGGCGTTTCACGGTGGCGATGAGTTTCTTCAAACTGGCCGCTAGCGTGGGATCGGGGTGATGGTTGGGGAAGTTGCCGTCCACGTCGCAATACAGTGGGATTACTTCGCACCCAAGTTGTTCAAACAACGGCACCGCCACGACGCCGCCCACCCCGTTACCTGCGTCCACGACCACCTTGAGTTTGCGCTTGAGGTTGATGCCGCGCCGCACTCGCGCCATGTACTTTGGCGTGATGTCCATGCGCGTGATGGTGACGGGTTTGCGGGTGGTGGGGAACTTGCCCGCCATGGCGATCTTGCCGAGCTTCTGAATCTCTTTGCCGTGAATGGTAGACGTGCCAACGCCGACCTTCATCCCGTTGTAATCCTTGGGATTGTGGCTGCCGGTGATCATGAGGCCGCCGTCGACGTCGAGCGTGAACATGCCGAAATACGTCAACGGCGTGGGCACTTCGCCCAAGTCGATGACGTTGATGCCGCACGACGTGATCCCGTCGATCAAGGCACGCGAGAACGCCTTCGACGTCAGACGGCCGTCGCGCCCGACGCACACCGTATTGTGCTTCTTCCTGCCGCGCATGTAGACGGCGTACGCTTTGCCGAGGGTCTCCATGACCTCTTCGGTCAGATCCTTGCCCGCGATCCCCCGGATGTCGTATTCACGAAAAATCTGTGGATTGATGCTCATTCTGAGTCCTCCTCCGTAGCTGAAGGGGTATCATAAGGTGTTTCGGCGCAGGATGTGAAGTTTATTCTCCTGTATCGGGCGCCAGCCGCCGTAGGACGGCCTCGGCGAACGCGGCCGCTCGATGCACCGTGGCCTGATCGACCTCGCGCAAGGTGTCGCGTACGCGCAAGGTGTCGCGCACGCGCAAGCCGTCCAGTGGGGCGGCGTCGGGCACAAGAGCGGTGATCTCCATGGCCTTCAAACCACGCGCCAACGGAATAAGCACGTCGGAACAGGCGGTCCGCAACGCGTGGGGCTTGGCGTCGAAGGGTTCGGCCACGCTGCGCGCCGCTTCACGCATCTCCTTCGAGCACCGCGTCATGTGCAGGATGCCCGCCGCCGTGGTGTAGACGAGGCCGCCCGCGCCCACATTGTCGAGGTTGAGGAAGTAGGTGGTGTCGCGGTCGAACATGTGGCTCTTGATGAAATGACGCGCCCCGTTCATCCAGGTCTGGTTGCTGCCGGTGGCCACAAAGTGCACGTCCACGCCGGAGATTGGGTCGTCACTAAGTTGCCCGGCCAGGCGCAATAACGCCGCGACCCCCGAGGCGTTGTCGTTGGCGCCGCGAATGTACTCACTCATTCCTTCGCGGTACGACAACGCCCCCGCGGCCACCAGAAGGTACGCTACCCCGCCCCAGCGCAGCAGCATGTTGTAGACCACCTGATCTTTGTCGAGCACATTGAGCGCCTGAACGGCGCACGACGCCAACACGGCCACCATGCACAGCACCGTAACCACCTGCGCCGTGCGCATCCACGGCGCGACGCGCGCACGGGAAAGTGGACTGGCCTTGCCGGAGTCGTAGTGGGCCATGATCACGAACATGCGTGACGGCCGTTCAGACAAGATGCGTGCTACCACGTTCTGGGTCTCGTACTGCGGCACGAAACGCCCCATCACGCGGAATCCCATGAACTCCGCTAGATAGGCCAGAAACACGATCGCACCGTAGCATAAAGCCAAACGCGGCCACCAATGGGCGACCAACGCCACGGCGGCGAACTCGGCGTAGTACGACGCAAACAGATACCACGGATTGTCGGGACTGTAGAAGTCGTCTAACGCGGCATCGGGACAATAGGCCCGGAGCCGATCGCGAATGTACTGCGCCGCGGTACGTTCGTTTTCGGTGTTCGCGCCGCGGTGCGCCAGGCGTCCCGCCAGAAACTGCATGTCCGTTTGGATCTGCGGCTCGGTCACTTCATACCCCGCGGTACTCCATGCCCAGCGCTTTGGCCACCGCCTTGTAGCACAATGCGCCGCGGTAGACATTCAGCCCACGCTTGAGCACCGGGTCGGAATCGAACGCCGCCTCCGCCCCCAGGTCGGCCAGCATGAGTCCGTAGTTCAGCGTGACGTTCGTCAGCGCGTACGTGGACGTACGCGGGACCGCGCCGGGCATGTTGGCCACACAGTAGTGCACGACCCCGTTCACGATGTATGTCGGGTCGTGATGCGTCGTCGGCCGCGAGGTCGCGCAACAGCCGCCCTGGTCGATGGCCACGTCGACAATCACCGAACCGGGCTTCATCCGGCGCACCAGATCCCTCGGAATGAGCCGCGGCGTGCGTGCCCCGGGAATCAACACCGTGCCGATCACCAAGTCGGCGTCGGCCACTTCCTGGTAAACCGTGGCGCGGTTGGACATCACGGTGGTCACGTGACCGCCGGTGATATCGTGCAGGTAACGCAGCTTGGCGGTGTCGACGTCGAGCACCGTCACGTTGGCCCCCATACCGTGGGCCACGTACAGTGCGTTACTGCCGACCACACCGGCGCCGAGGATGACCACATTGGCCGGCTTTACACCGGACACGCCGCTGAGCAAAATGCCGCAGCCGCCCGACAACGCCTCGAGGCACTGCGCGCCCTTCTGCACCGCGAGACGGCCCGCCACCTCGCTCATCGGGAACAGTAACGGCAACATGCCGTTGTCGAGCTGGATGGTTTCGTAAGCGACGCCGATAACCTGTTTCTTCAACAACGCCTTTGTCAAAGGCTCATTCGAGGCCAAGTGAAGATAAGCATAGATGATCTGGCCCTCACGCATGCGATCCAGTTCCGGACCAAGCGGCTCCTTCACTTTCACGATCATCTCCGCCCGCTTCCACAACGTATTCCCCTTCGCCACGATTCGCGCGCCTGCGGCCCGGAACTCCGCATCGGTCACGCCACTTCCCAAGCCCGCGCCCTTCTCCACCAGCACCGCGTGGCCGTGAGCCACAAACGCCGCCACCCCCGACGGCACCAGACCGACGCGGCCCTCATCGGCCTTGATCTCGCGTGGGACTCCAACGATCATGACTCTATCTCCCCAATACTGACCACACCCACGGTCCAGCGAGGCCGTTGGACACACCCGGGCCCGAACACCTGCTGACTCCTGGGCAGTATAGCCACCGGGCACGTGAGCTTCCAGCGGTTCTTACACGTGGCGGATCGTCTTTGATTCCCCGGAACGCGCTTGCTAGACTGCGTTAGGCATGGGTGGCCTGCGCGGGGGCGTGGGCTGGACGGTTCAGAACGCGGGAGTCCGGAAAGTGAGAGCTGTCGTCCAACGCGCGTCGCAAGCCTCGGTGTCCGTAGACGGCGAAGTCGTCGGCCGGATTGGACGGGGGTTGGTGGTCTTCCTCGGTGTCGGCGGCGATGACGGTGAAAAGGACGCGGTCTTCATCTCGGACAAAGTGGCCCTCCTGCGCTGCTTCGAGGACGGCGACGGCAAGTTCAATCGGTCCGTGCTCGACGTCGGCGGCGGTATCCTGCTGATCTCGCAGTTCACCGTGCATGGCGACTGCCGCAAAGGGAGACGTCCGTCGTTCACGGCCGCCGCCCGCCCCGAACTCGCCGTGCCCTTGTATGAGCATGTTGGGGACCTTCTGCGCGGCAAGGGACTGGTGGTCGAGACGGGGCGTTTCGGCGCGCATATGAACGTCGAGGTCGCCAACGATGGCCCCGTCACGCTCCTCGTGGACTCCAAGAGGGTATTCTGATGACTGCCCCCGCCACAACCGCAATCTGCGGCGTGTTGGGTAAGCGGGACGGCCGGGCGGTACGCGCTATGGCCGGCGCCATGAAACACCGCGGCCACGCACGCCACGTCGTAGAGGGCGGCAACTTCACGGTGGCGTCATCCTTACCGCTGCCGGATCCGCCATGCCTGTTGGACGGCGCGGTGCGAGATCCCGACGGCGGGAAGCTGGATGCGGCCGCTCTCCTGAGCGCGTGTTCCGGACTGCGCAAACCCGAAGCCCTGGGGGCTCGCGGCCCGTTTACCGCCGCGGCATTCGTAGACAGCGCCTGGTGGCTGATCCGCGACCGTCTGGGGGCCAAACCGCTCTACTACGCCCAATCCGGCGGCGGGCTTGTCTTCGCTTCGGAACTCAAGGGGCTCCTGGCCTCCGGTCTCGTGGCCAAACGTCTCAACCTGGCCAGCGTTGATCGTTACCTGACGCTGCGGTGCGTTCCCGGTCCCGAGACCATCCTCCAAGACGTGTATCGCGTGCCGCTGGGGTCGATCATACGCTACGCCGGCGACGCCGTCACGGTGCATGTGTTCGACGCGTTCGACCTGGAAGAGCGCCGCATTTCGCGAGACGAGGCGGCGGGCCGGTTGGCCCAGTTGCTCGAGGCGGCGGTCAACGAATGCCAATCCTCCCGCCTGCTGTGGTCGGCGGGCATCGACTGCGCCGCATTGGGTGCGTTGAACCCGTCGCTCGAACCCCTGTTCGTCGCCCTCAAGTGGGCCTGGCAGGACGAGGCCCGCCGCGCACGCGAATCGGCGCGTCTGATGAAACGAAAACTGACGACCGCCAGCGCCAGCCGCGTAACGGAGTCGATGCTGCGCAAGGCCGCGTATCACCTGGACGAACCCATCGCCGACGCCTCGGTGCTTGCACTGTGGATGGTGGCGGAGGAAGCGTCGGTCCATGGCAACCAGTTCGTCAGCGGGCACGGGGCCGACGAGATCCTCGGCGGCTACCCACGCTACCACTTCCTGCAGAAAGCCTGCGGGGCCAAGCGCCTCGTGCCCTCCAATGTGATGGCGGGGCTCGTGCCCGCGCTGCCGCCCAACGCTTTCGTGCGCCGGGGCGGCCACTATCTGAGTGCCATCAAGGACAACGCCGAGACCTACCTTTCGTGGATGTCCGTGTTCGAGCAGGATGAGCGCGCGGTGCTCTATACCGACGCTATGCAGGCCGCGCTGCACGAGAAGGACGGCTCCGCTTCGGCCATGCGGGCCCACTTCGCCCACCGCAATCTGACCCGCAACATGCTCTCGCTCGACCTGAGCATCGGCTTGCCCGATCTCCTGTTGGCGCAATGCGACCGCATCATGGCCGCGCACGGAATCGGATTGGAGTTCCCCTATCTCGACAACGCGCTGCTCGACTTCGCCCTCTCGCTGCCGTCGAAGGTGAAGTACGGCGTACGCAGCAAGCCGCTGTTGCGTCAGGCCATGAAGGGGCGCCTGCCCGGACGCGTGCGTCTGCGGGCCCGGCGCGGATTCCGCACGCCCCAAAGCGGCCCATCGTTCCGCGTGATTGAGAACATGGCCCACGACACCATCACCCAGGAACGCGTCGAGGCCGCAGGCCTTTTCAAGTGGCGCCGCGTGGAACGGGTCCGCGATACTTGGACACACAACATCTACCGGCGAAGGCAGTTCTGGGCCTTGCTCATGTTCTTCGCCTGGTACCGCGAATTCATGGAGTCCTGATCCATGCGGATAGCGTTGGCCGGCAGCGGCCGCTTGGCCGCCAGCATCATGGCCGCCGTGCTCGATTCGCCGCACGAGCTGGTGGCGCTGGTGCAAAATGGCCGCACCCGGCGCGGTTTCGGGCGCGCTCTGGCGTCCGCCACCAGCCATGTGTTCGGTGCCCGGACCACCGTGCTCGGCCTCGCCGCGCGCCATCGCGTGCCGTTGATTTGGATCGACCGCATGGATCAGGAGGAGCTTGCCCCTTTGCGCGAACTGAAGCCCGACCTCTTGGTCGTGGGCGGGTTCAGCGTCATCCTGAACAAGCCGTTGCTGAAACTGGCCCGGATCGGCAGCGTCAACGTGCATTCCTCGTTGCTGCCCAAGCACCGGGGGCCCAATCCATTCTTGGCCGTGGTACTTCATGGCGAGAAGGAAACGGGCGTTACGTTCCACATCATGGAGGAGGGCATCGACACCGGCGACATCATTGAACAGTACGCGTTTCCTCTCACGGACAAGGACACGTCTTACTCCGTCTATCAACGCGCCTGCAACCTGGCCCGCGAACGCGTAGTCGAAGTCCTCGACGGCATCGAGGCCCACGGTCTCCACGGCGCCCCGCAGGACCACAAGGCCGCCACCTACGACCAGCGCCTGGCGGGGGATGACACCTATATCGACTGGACACGCCCGGCGTCCGAGATCGACCGTTTCGTGCGCGCGTGCCGCCCGTTCGTAATGCCCCGCTTCCGCTCGCGCGGGCGGAATGTCTACGTTACGCGGATTGCGTGGGACGATACACCGGTCGACGCCGCCCCGGGCACGGTGATCGAGTCGCGTCCTTACGTCAAGATCGCCACCGGACGCGGCACGGTGTCTATCCTCGTCGCCTATGTCAGCAGCCCGCCATGGGTGTGGCCGTCCCTCTGGCTGCGCCCGAAGCCCGCCGGAAAGGTCGAATGAACCCGTGGCAGATCTCGTCTCCATCATCATCCCCGCCTTCAACCAACTGGACTACTGCCGCCAGTGCGTGCATGCGCTGTTGGCCAACACGAGGCCGCCGTATAAGCTGATCCTGGTCGACAACGCGTCAACGGACGGTGTTGGCGAGTTCTTCGACTCCGTGCCGAATGCCTGCGTACTTCACGCACCGGAGAACCTGGGCTTCGCCGGCGGCGTCAACCTCGGCCTGGCACAGGCGGAGGGACACGTGGTGCTGCTCAATAGCGACACCTTGCCGCCCGAGGGCTGGCTGGAATGCATGGAGGGTGCGCTGCTGTCAGACGGTGACATCGGCCTCGTCGGGCCGATGAGCAACTGTGTATCGGGCAGTCAGCGGATCGAAGGACTCGAACTCGAATCCATGGACGCCATCAACGCCTTCGCCCGGGATCTGGCCCGCCGCAAGCGTGGCCAACTGCGCGACGTGGCACGCCTGGTAGGCTTCTGCCTGATGATCGGCGACACAGCACTGGCCCAACTGGGCGTCTTTGACGAGGGTTACGGCATCGGCAATTTCGAGGATGACGACTACTGCCTGCGCGCCGTGCGGGCAGGCTATCGCTTGTGCATTGCCGAAGACGCCTTCGTGTTCCACTACGGCGGCCGCACCTTCATGGGTATGGGTATCACGGACGACGCCTGGCAGGCTCTGCTGCAAGACAACGAACGCCGGTTCCACGAGAAATGGCGAGTGAAACCGGCGGACCGCTCGGACGCGGCGCAGGAGGCCCGCCGCCTGAACAGACAGGCGCGTGGCTTGCTCGCCAAGGGCGAACAGGCGGCGGCGCTTCGCCTGCTCAAACAATCGATGGAGACCTTCCCGTTGCTGGAGGCGAACTACAACGACCTGGGCGCGGTGTTGTGGAAAATGGGCCGCCGCGAGGAAGCGTACGACTACTTCGTTCGCGCCGTCAAGCTCAGCTCGGGCAGCAGCGAAGCGCGCGAGAACCTGCGCGATGCCGCCCAAGCCCTCGGCAAAACCGAGGAAGCCGCCCGTCTGCTCCAGGAATACCCGCAAGACCACCCGTAGCCCCGAAAGGACACGCATGGCTATTACCGTCCGCGAATACCGAGACGACGATCACGATGAATGGATGCGGGTACATGCCATCATCCTGAGCATCTCGCACGCCTGGAACTACTCGATCCAGGAGCGCCCCGGGTACGAAGGACACGAGTCCACCAGACTGGTCGCCGTAGCCGACGGTAGCATCGTCGGCCTGACCGACGTGCGCTACGACGACGAGCCGGGCGAGATCTGCTTCCTCAAGGACTCGCGCGGCGGCTACGTGCTCGAGTTCGGCCGACTGCCCGAATGGGCCGGACACGGCATCGGCAAGATGCTCGTCGACGCCGCGGTGGAGGACGCCAAGGCCAAAGGCTTCAGGCGTCTCGAGTATTGGACGCAGGATCGCAAGGCGCAACGCTATTACCACCGGCTGGGCCTGAAACCGATCGGCCGCCATTACCGCTTTCGCATGCGGGCGCCTGAGAATGTGTTAAACGCGTTGCGCGACGACGGCATCGGCATCGAGTATCTCTACTGCGCCTGCATGCCGGAGAACTGGCCGCTCCTGAAACAGAAATACGACATCATCGAGCAACACCCCCTGGAGCCCCACCTCTGCGTTGGCTACGAGGCACGATTCTGACACGCCACCCCGAACCACACTCGCCAACCGGCCGCCGGCCGCCGGCCGGAGAGGAATACCATGAAAGGACAGCAACGATGATCTACGTGGTGGGTCACCGCGGCGCGGCGGGGCTCGAGCCGGAAAACACCATCAGGAGCTTCGAGCGCGCCATCGAGCTGGGTGTTGACTACGTGGAGTGCGACGTCCACCTCACTCGCGACGGCCACGTGGTCGTGATACATGACGACCATGTCGATCGGACCACCAACGGCCACGGCGCCGTGCGCTCACTCGACCTCGAAACCGTGCGCAGCCTCGACGCGGGCGGCGGCCAGCAAGTGCCCACACTCGATGAAATCCTGGACGTGATCGCCGGCGAGGTCAGGCTGTTCTGCGAGTTGAAAGGTGAGGGCGTGGCCGATGCGGCGCTGGACTGCGTGGCCGCACACGGTCTGCAGGACGACGTGGTGTTTACCTCCTTTACCATCGAGCGCCTGGAGCAGGCCAAGCAACGGAACAACCGCTGCCACGTCGCCCCAAACCTGGTCCGCCCCATCGAGGCCGACTTGGCTCGGGCCGCCGGTCTGGAGGCATGGGGCGCCGGGATTCTCTACCACCATCTAACGATCGCCATGGTGGACCAAGCCCACGAAGCCGGGCTCAGTCTGCGCGCGTGGAACCCCGACACGCTGCGCGAGCAGTTGGCCATGATCGCCCTGGGTGTCGATGGCGTAAGCACCAATCGCCCTGACATTTTGCTGGATCATCTCGGCCAGCAGGCCCGAATGCGGGAATGACGGTTTTCGTAAGCGTTCGGCCTGAACGATTACGTTTTTGGAATGAGGGGGGCTGAGCTTGCCGCGCGCGCCACGGCGGAGCTATCCGGCGATTCAGAGGAATTCTGGAGTTGAACGCCGCGCAAACACCAGACATGCGGCAACGAGCAGCATGAGCAGTATGTCGCCACGCGCCCGCGCCCGCGCTCCGCCACCCGCGCACCCTCCGCCTTCGCCCTCGCCCTCGCCTTCACCCTCGCCCTCGCCCTCGCCCTCCCCTCGCCCTCGCCACCCTCCTCGATCCCGAGGCTGCGGAAGCGCGTATGCAGGGCCTGCGCGTCGGCAACCGTGGACTGAAACTCGGGTGTATCGAGGCCAACGTAGTACAGCCCAGTCACGGCGTCCTCCAGGTTCAGAGTCAGCGCGCCGCCGACGGGCTCAACCGTCCGCGAGCGGTTGTTCCAGAAGTCGTAGACAATCCAGGGGGACTTCGCGGCGGCGGGCACGGAGAGCGTGTGCGCAACGCCGGGGGCTTCGTAGGCCAGCGGGTCGAGGCCGGTCTCGTAGCGCCAGTCCCAGTTCTCGAGCGCGGGACTGTCCCACACGAGCACGCTGCGGCCTCCGGCCACGTCGAAGACCTGCACAGCGGCGTCATAGTCGGTGTCGCATAGCGCCGCGATCCCCCCGGTCCCGGCCAGAGCGCCTAGAATTCGGGCGTCGAGCCGCACGACGTTGCCGGCGACGCCCGGGTCGAAGGCTTCCGTCGTGGGCGTGTAATTGAGGTAGATAACGTCGCTGCCGCCGACACTGGCGCGGGTGACGAGCGGACCGGCATCGGTGTCGATCAGGGTCTCGCCAGCGGTGGTCGCCGTGATGGGCGAAGGGAACTCGAAAGTTTCGTCCACCGCCACAATCCCGGCGAGATCGGCGCCAACCGTGTTCACCGTGCAGCGGGTGGACGTGGTCGCGGAGATCGTCCCGAGCCCGAGCAGCGCGCCGCCTGGCACCTCTCCCAGCCCGGTCCCATCGTCGAACGTCCACCACTCGCTCGCGTCGCGCGTCGGAACGAAGCTATGGGTGACCAGCACGCGGTCCGGCGCGGCCTGCAGCCAGTCGGCCAGGACGGCGAAGTCGCCCACGCGCGGGGCCGAGGGCGTGTACACGACGACACGGTATCGGTCGAGAACACCCGCCAACCCGACGGCGTCGCGCAGATCGAAAACGAGGTGGGCGCGGGCCAGTCCGAGGGCCAGGCTGTGCGGCTGGTTGAGGCCGAAAAAGAAGCTCTGGGCGGCCTTGGCGGGCGAGCGCTCGGAAATGCAGAGAATCTCTGCATCGGGCCGCTGGGGCTGTTCGGCGCGCGCGTGCAAGAAGGCTTCGGCCTTGCCGACATTGTCGCGGAAGCGGGCAAAGGCCTCGGGATTCGCGGGGTCGGCCATGTAGTCGTAGGGCGCATCGTCGACGAAGCCGCTCTCGATGCCGTCGAGACCGCCTGCGGCGGTGAGCGCATACACCCCGTTGAACGCGAGCCGCCAGTCGAGGTAGGGCGCATCGTGTCCACCCACGCCGGTCTCTTGCGCGATCGACAAGCGTGCGCCACCCCGATCAGCCTGTTCGCGCAGATACGGCAAGCTGGCGTAACCCGCCTCGGCGGCGATACCGATGGGACCGAACCATTGCGGGAACAGATTGCCGACGCCCTCGCTACGCAGCATGTACACGTAGTCGCTCGATCCGCCGATATCCTCGGGATTGGGGATCACCCAGAGCCGTTCTCCTCCGCCATCGGCCATGTATCCCCCCATGTGGTCGGCCAGCTTCAGCCATTCGTAGGACCGCAGGAAGAAGAAGAGCGTCAGGGTGACCGGACCCCATTGGGCCGGGGGCGGCGGCTCATACTCGCTCCACGAGGCCAGTCCGAGGTCGGCCGGTTGCGGGCGGAACCCGGTGTAGGCGTGGAAGTAGTCCATGAAACGCAGCGTTGTGGAAGCCCCACCGTCCTGCACGCGCAATCCGTCGTCGGTTCCGAGCAGGTTCTCCCGGTAGGCCTCCCGCATGGCGGGGGCGTAGCCCCAGAGCGTGTCCCACCAGGGATAGGTGTAGCCGGCGACGCTCCAGACGCCCACCCCGGCCGCCAGCAGGGCATCGGCCTTGTGTTCGAAAGCGGCCGCCGCGCCAGCGTCGGCGATGGCAAAGGTATGGGGGCAGTCCCAATCGACTGTGCCGCAGGAACGTTCGTTGAGACTGGCGCCATCGGCGTTGACATCCCAGGCCTCGCGCCGGGTCAGGTACCGCATGTAGCCGAGTGCGAAAGGAGTGCGGTGCATGGTGGGGATGCCGCCCGCGCGAAGGTCGGCGGCCTTGTCTGGCACGTCGACGCTGAAACCCGCCATGGGGATGCAGGCAGCGCCGCCGAACAGCGCGGCCCACTGCTTGGCCGAGGCCATGTAGTCCTCATGGCTGAGCTGGGATTCGTCGAAGGGCAAGTAGACGCGCGCGGATTCCTGAGGGACGCGCACGGTCTCGCTCCACGCAGGATCGGTGGGATACCCGTCGTCGTCGACACGGAACACGGGTTGCGTCGCGCCGCCGGGCCCCGTCAAGCGCGCGGCGTCGAGAAACACATTGGCGTCGCCGGGACCGCCGAACTCGAAGACGGCCTCGCAAACCCGCTCCCATTGAGGGGCGCCGTTGCCGTCCGGCACCGCGGTCATGGCGTCGCGTTCGAGTTCGTAGTGCACCCATTGACCGGTATTGAGCGCCCCCAGATCGATGTCGGCCGCCTGCCAGCGATCACCGTCCGTTTCGTCCAGATAGACCTGGAGCCGGGCGCCGTCCTGTGCGGAACCGATCAGAAGGTCGAACACCAGCGTGTCCAGTCCGGCGGGCCTCTCGGCCAGAGGAAAGCGGATCGGCCAGTCCGGCGGCACGGCGGTATCGGGCGTCCACTCTGCGCGCACGGAGAAACCGAGGGTGTTGTCTGGCGAGAGAGTCGCGGTGGAGGTTGAAACCGCACCGGGTGGGCTGGCCGCCGCCGCGCCGCGCTCGACCGGGATCCCGTTCAGCAAGACGAGTTCGTCGAGGGTGACGGCGTGAGCGGGAAAGCCAACGTCCAGAGCAAGGCAGGCACAGGCGAGTAAGATCGTCATGTGGGCGTACGGTCGCATTGCGTGTGTTCCTCATTCGTCCCGGCGCTTACCGCAACCGAAGGCATGATGGGGCATGGGCGGTGGCCATGTCTACCTCTCCATATAGTACCCTTGTACGGCCAAATCGTCATGGGTCTCCCGGAGTATATAGTGCAAGCGCCGTGCCGGTACGTGTAGTATCGTCACATACAGGAGGACGGGGCTTGGAAACGGAACTCTACGTCGAG
>JAACEL010000489.1 GCA_011682535.1 Nitrospiraceae bacterium
TTCCAGGGCAGGCAGCGCTCGTTTTCCGTGATTCTCACCCCAGTCGATGAACACCGGGCGCTCATACCAAGAAGCTACCCGTTTTTGTCATCTCTCGCTGCGCTCGAGATGACAGGGGGGGCGATGCGCTGGGCTAGACGAGATTGCCGCGGTCGCCGGGGCTCCCTCGCCATGACGCGAAGAGAAACCGAAGGTGAATCACTCCGGTCCATGGCGCGCGTTGCTCCAACCCCCTTTCGCAAATAGCTCGTTATACCCCGCATCGCCTCTATGAGAAGGCATAGTCGAGCAGATTGTTCGCCAAGCCGAACAATCCTTTAGGTGTTTTGCGTTCGGGGGGCGCTGGTCATGCCTCTATGCGCACTCTGGTTCCACCCGATTGGGCGGGGTGCATGGCAAGGTTCGACTAGGTTTGGTGCTGCCATCCGGCTAGCGGCCTCGAAAGCCACGGCGATGCTCGCAGTCACCGAACCAGGACCTGATACCCCGAGCAAAACGAACGCGTGCTGCAAACGGGACGAGTGACTAGGGCGTCATGTGAAATCTCCTTGTTGAACGTGCGATAGCGCAGGTTGGGCTTGCGTCTGTTTGCGTTGGAGCCATCCGTCGCTTTATCCGGTTAACTCCGCCGTGGCGCGCGGGGCAAGCTCAGCCTCGCCGGCGACTCGATAGTGGTTTTCACCCACCTGGTGATGACGTGGCTGAGCGCATCTCGCGCGTAACCAAGCTCTTCGGGCGCGCCACAATACGCTACCCGGCGTTCGGGGTTAGTGCCCATTACTGTGCCTTGAGGGGCTCCCATTCGGGTCGCATCAAGATGACAGTCCTGTCTGCTGAACCGGATTTCCACACAATCGCCGTTCACAACTCAATCCTGTCTATCCTGTTACCCCGTCGAGAAGAGATTCGCCAGCAAGCCTCCAAGAAAACTGAAGTACGCTCTTTCCGGATGAACCTGAAAAAGGGCATCGATAGGATCGTAAGGCGTGCGGTTCATGTGTCGGCGATAGGCCAGAACGTCTCGCATTTGCGGAGAGCGTTGAACTATGCGGCCTGGACTACGGAAGAGCCATGGAGAGAAAGAGAAGAGCGAGGTTGACAGAAGACAGAAGATAGGACATAATCCTACCTAAGACTCAGCCGGAAAGGTGCGCGCGTGAATGGCAGTTTCTTCGGAGATGATTGAGACGCGTATGAGCGCATTCAGGGAGGCGTGCGCCTGTCGGGGGGTGAAAGTCACACATCAACGTTTGGAAATCTATCGCGAGTTGACTTCGTCCGAAGAACATCCCGATGCCGACGCTATATGTCAAGGCGTACGGAACCGCGTCCCGACTATCTCTCGCGACACCGTGTATCGCAATCTGAAAATGCTTGCCGAGCATGGGCTTATTTCGATTGTAGGGATGAGCCATGAGCGCCTGCGTTTCGATGCGAACATGGAGCTTCACTATCACTTTGTTTGTGTGCGATGCGGGCTGATTCGCGACTTCTATTCACAGAATCTTGATAACATTGACTTCCCGGCAGAGGCAGTAGCATTTGGCGACCCCGTGTCGCTGCACCTGGAAGTCAAAGGGGTGTGCAGGACGTGTCGGTCACTTGCGGATAGCAGTAGCTGAGCACTTCTCTTGGCGCAATTGGATTGAGGCGTTTTCTGTCGCGGATCGACCCGAATGCGCGACGCAGCCGTCGGCATGACGTTCAGAGCATATAACAGAAGAAAGGAAGAGCATCATGACAAAGCCGAAAAAGTTGACCAACAACGCCGGCGCTCCCGTCGCCGACAACCAAAACGTAATGACAGCGGGACCGCGAGGCCCGATGTTGCTGCAGGACGCTTGGTTCCTGGAAAAACTCGCTCACTTCGACCGAGAGGTGATTCCCGAACGCCGTATGCATGCCAAAGGCTCGGGCGCGTACGGCACCTTTGCGGTAACCCATGATATCACGCGCTACACCAAAGCAAAGATCTTCTCCAAAGTGGGCCAGAATACCGAGCTGTTTACTCGTTTCTCCACGGTGGCAGGCGAGCGCGGTGCGGCCGATGCCGAACGTGATATCCGCGGCTTTGCCATCAAGTTCTACACCGAGGAAGGAAACTGGGATCTGGTGGGGAACAATACGCCGGTCTTTTTCCTGCGCGACCCCCTCAAGTTTCCCGACCTCAACCACGCCGTCAAGCGCGACCCCCGCACCAACCTGCGTAGCGCGCGCAACAACTGGGATTTCTGGACCAATTTGCCGGAGGCGTTGCATCAGGTCACCATCACCATGAGCGACCGCGGCATTCCTTATTCCTACCGCCATATGAACGGGTACGGTAGCCATACGTACAGCATGATCAACGCCGAGAACGAACGGCACTGGGTCAAGTTCCACCTCAAGACCCAACAAGGAATTCGCTGCCTCACCGATGAAGAGGCCGAAGCGATCATCGCCAAAGACCGGGAGAGCCATCAGCGCGACCTATACGAGAGCATCGAGAAAGGCGACTTTCCCCGATGGACCATGCACATCCAAGTGATGCCGGAGAAGGAGGCTTCTCAATGCTCCTTCAATCCTTTCGACCTGACAAAAGTCTGGCCCCACAGTGATTATCCCCTGATCGAGGTCGGAATCTACGAATTGAATCGCAACCCAGAGAACTATTTTGCCGAGGTCGAGCAGTCTGCTTTCAATCCGGCCAACATCGTGCCTGGCATCGGGTTCTCTCCCGACAAGATGTTGCAGGGACGCCTCTTCGCCTACGGCGATGCCCAGCGCTACCGGCTCGGCGTGAACCATCACCTGATTCCGGTCAACGCCTCCCGCTGCCCATTCCACAGTTACCATCGGGACGGCGCCATGCGGGTCGACGGCAACCATGGCAGCACTCTCGGCTACGAGCCTAACACCTACGGCGAGTGGCAAGAGCAGCCAGAGTTCGCGGAACCGCCTCTCAGCCTGGAGGGAGCGGCGGACCACTGGAACCATCGTGAAGACGATGACGACTACTACTCACAGCCAGGGGCGCTTTTCCGTCTGATGGGCGCCGAGGAACAGCAACGGCTGTTTGGCAATACCGCGTGCGCCATGGGCGATGCGCCGCGAGAAATCAAGATTCGTCACATTGGCAATTGTTTACGAGCAGATCCGGTCTACGGCAAAGGTGTGGCCGACGCGCTGAATATCCCTCTGAGCGATGTGCCTTCAGAGGAGTAGCGTCGCGCTCTGCGACGGCGGCGTCAACGGGGGAAAGTACGTCGCGTTGGCATCATCGTAGGCCCAAACGGCCGCGCTCGACAGAACGATCACAACAATAGCAAACAGCCAAGCCATCCGCTTACTCATTGCGGTACTTTCTACGTCCTGAGACGCCTTCGCTGCCGGACGAGAGCAGCTCCGCTCAGTCCAAGTGCCATCGCTACAAAGCCTAACCAACCGGTGGCAGGCAACTCGGCCGACACGAGCACGGTGGCGCTGAATACCGTCGGTGTCTTCGAACCGTCATCGTAGGTGCACGTATACTCACCCGAGTCGGCCTCGGTGAGACCCTCGATGGTAAGCCCACGTTCAAGTGTGCCCGCCACACGTCCGTCGTCAACCAGCGGCTGTCCGTCCTTCGTCCACTCGAAGGACGACGTTGGCGATACCGGGCACGGTACTGCAAGCCGGAGCGTGTGTCCCACACCGTAGATCACATTGCCCAGATCAAATCCCGGCAGCTCCGCACACTCGCCTTCACCCTCACCCTCACCCTCACCCTCACCCTCACCTTCGCCTTCGCCTTCGCCT
>JAACEL010000490.1 GCA_011682535.1 Nitrospiraceae bacterium
TCCGCGCGCCACGGCGAAGTTATCCGGCGATTTGGGATTCCACCGCTCGCTTGCGTCTGGGGGTCGGATATGGGATAAGGTTAGATGGTCGCGTTGCGCCAGAAAGGACACAGCAGTCATGACGGATTTCCCACGAACGACTGTCGGTGGGGTGTCGGTTTCGCGCCTAATCATCGGCACGAATTGGTTTCTGGGCTGGTCTCACACGAGCGCCGCCAAGGACCGGTTCATCAAGAGCTTCCAGACCCGCGAGAACATCGCCGACATCCTCACGGTGTTCTTCGAAGCCGGCGTGGACGCGGTCATGGGCATGGCGGTGCCACTGCTGCGTGACGCAATCGAGGATGCGCAGGACCGCACCGGCCGCGAAGCCACCCTCATCCTCACGCCGCACTTCAACATTTTCCCCGGCGGACCGGCGGAAGACGACCCCGAGCGCGTGTTCGACCGCTGCAAAGAACAGGGCGGGACGTTTTGTTTCCCCCACCAGTGCGTCACCGACCGCCTGATCGACCGGCTGCACGGAACCATTCGCGACATCGACACGTACACCGGGATGATCCGCGAACGCGGGATGGTACCGGGACTCTCGACCCACATGCCCGAGGCGATCACCATTGCCGACGCCACGGGGGCCGATGTCGAGACCTATATCCAGCTCTATAACGCCGCCGGGTTCCTGTTGCAGGTCGAGACGGATTGGGTCGGGCGGATCATCAAGGACGCGAAGAAACCGGTGATGACCATCAAACCGCTGGCCGCCGGACGCCTGTTGCCCCCAGTGGGGCTGGCGTTCGTGTGGAGCACCATCCGCGACCAGGACATGGTCACCATCGGCACCACCACCCCCGACGAAGCCCGCGAGGTCATCGACCTCTCCCTTGACTTCCTCCACCGGCGGCTCCCCGACCACGAACTGCAACGAACCCGGAGCAAGGGAACGCTGGAAGGGTAGGGCCGCTGTGCCCGGCGGTTTCCCCGTTGCCACGCCCGGGGCATCGACACGTTCAGCACGCCGAGGGCCAGCGCAGTGAAAACGATGCCCACCGAGGCCGGAAGGAGAAGCATCAGCGGAAGCTGACTTCACGGCCTTTCCAGGAGGCGCGACCGAGATTGCGGAAGTGGGGTGCGATGGGGAACCGGCGGGAGACGTGGCTGGAGAGGCCCCCGCCGAGCCAGAAGGAGATGAGGTCGACGCCGGATGCACGCGCCAAAGCGACGGCCTGCTCGATGTGCTCGGGCAGGTCGTTCCAGGCAAAGACGACGTATTTCCATTCGATGATGGGGCGATCGGCGCCGCGTTCGTTGCGCAGGGCGACGAGGGTTTTGAGGTTGCCGTAGGCGCGTTCGAAATCGCCGCCGACCTGGTAGCGGGCAAGGATATCCTGCGAGGGACCATCGATAGAGAAGAAAATCTGGTCGGTCAACAGGGCGGCATCCTGTTTATCCGGGGTGTCGACAAAGACACCGTTGGTGGAGACGACAATGCGGAGATCGGGATTGCGGTCGCGCAGAATGCGCAACTCGGCATAAATGGTCTTGGAGAGAAACGGTTCGCCCAGGTTGTGATAGGTTATCTCGGCGATGCCGTATTGACGGATGGTGGCGGCCACCTTTTCCACGTTCTGGAGCGACAGGGCGGTCTTGCGGCGGGAACGCATGACGGTCTCGCGCTGACATGAACGGCACCGCAAATTGCACTGGACGGTGTTTTCCACCATGATGCCGCGCTGAGGCACGTGGTACTCGGTGAGATACCGCTGGATGTCACGCCTCGGGATCGACTTCAACTCCGAGCAATCCGGGCACGCGGCCAGGGGGAACTGGTTCTTGGCCAGTGTTTGACGCAAGCGTTGGGCGGTTTCGTCGTCAAAAATCTCCTGAAGAGATTGCGTAGCTAAATCGCCGATGTGGCCACTGCCGTCGTAGTCGCGGCAGTGGCACGACACGGTCATGTCGGAGTTGACGCAGATGTCGTAGTTGGACTCGCCCTGCAGGGCCGTGCAGGCGAAGACGCGGCCCTGCAGGCGGTTGCGGAGGCGGCGCAGGCGGGGTGCGCCGAGGATTACGGCCAGCCAGCGCGCGGGGATCAAACGCTTGATCCATGCCTTGTTAAAAGCACGTTCTTGGGGCGAGTCGCTCAATGGCCTTCGCCTTTCGCCGAGTCGGGAGATCCGGTTCGCAGCCATGCCTGGAAGTCATCATGGTACCCGCGATGCGAAGAGACCACAAGCTCGGAGACCACAATCTCGGAGACGGAACCCTGAGCGCCGGGTGGCGGCTAGAGGGTGCGGCGCCCAGGGGCGCCTTTCAGGACGTAGGCGGGATTGAGCCGGAGCGAGCGGCGGCCTCGAAGCATGGCGTTGATGCCAACGACGAGCCACTCGAAACCAAATCTGAAGTGCCACCGTTCCCACTGGCGCAACGCGACGTCCCAGAACACCCACAGCGAGAGGAGGAAGGGGACCACAAACACGGCTTGGCGCGGGAATGACTCGGTGCCTGCCATATAGATGAACGCGCGCCCGATCGTGACCGCCACGACGCCTTCGAGCAGGAAGATGGTCAGTGTGACCGCCCCGGCCCGCCGCAGGAACACCGTCCATCGGGCAAAGGCCTCGCGGCGCGCCTGGGGACCGCACTCGATCTTGTCTACCACCACCGTGGTGACGGCGAGCATGATGCCAAGGTTGAGCAGGTGCAGTTTGATGGGAAACGTGTGTTGCACCAATTCTTCAACGCGAACGCCTTGGAAGGCAATGATGGTGACACCGGCGGTGAGGCACAGTGCGCTTGCGGCGTAGCCGGTGCGCCGGATTCTGCCCGGTTCGACTTGGCGCGCCAGGGCCAGGCCGAACAGGGCGCCGCATAGACCAAAGGCAACGTTGGGAAACGGCGCCTGGTTGGGGCCGATGACGGACTTCAGCCCGAAGGCCAGGAGATAGGCGTTGTTGTCAAGGGCATTGTAGAACACGCCGTCGAGCCTGTGGTGAAGCCAGGGCGACACGGCCATCCAGCACGCGGCCATCAGGCCCAGCGCCACGAAGTTGCGCCGGACGCGCTGGAAACCGCCCCCGCGCCACAGCAACCACAGCGTAACGGTGGTGACAAGGCCCGACGTGGCAATGAGCGCCAGCGCATCGTTGTAGAAGAGCAGTTGGAGGGAGAACGGGGCGATCTCGCCATGCTGCAGCGAACTCGTCAGCAGCGTATGCCGGAATGCGCCGTTGAACTCCATCGAGTGGTGAAGGAACGTCATGTTGAGAATCGACAGGACGTACAGCGACACGCTGTTGACTACGCCGCGGGCAAGCAGATCGTTGAGCGGTGACTTCGCGCCGCCTTCGCGCTCGTAGCGGAGCATCGCGCCGTGCATCACGTAAGCGTTGGCCGTGCCCGATATCATGGCAAACATCGGAGCCCAGGTAAACAGCAGCGCAACAGGGGCCAGGCAGATTATGAGCGCCGGGTTGAAACCGGCGACGAGTCCGGCCTCGTTGCCAAATACCACCGACGCGAGTCCGTGTACAAACACCACGCCCAAGATGCCCAGCCCGCGCATTGCATCCAAGTAAACCAGCCGTCTGGAGTTCATGTTTCCCCTTCGGGGCGGGACGGCGGACGGCCGCCATAAGCGTTGCCCTGTCCGTCCAGCGTTGCAAGCCCGGCGTCCAAACTCCCCAGTCCATGGCAGCCGGGCCATGCTCCTCCGCTGATCATACCGCGTGAGATCGAGACCGTTACGCGATCCCCGACGGCGGAGTCC
>JAACEL010000117.1 GCA_011682535.1 Nitrospiraceae bacterium
GACTTGGGGAATGGGGGATTGTCTGGATGCGCGAACCGGCCGATGGAGCCGTCAGCATCCTCAGCAAGAACGTCATCGGCCACGGTGCGGCGTCCGCCGCCATCCTGCGCGTCGACCTCGACAATGAATTGGCCGTCGCCCAGACGCGCAACGAGGCTGGCCCGGATCAGTCCGCTTCGGTGGATACGGGTTCGAAGCGCATCGAGGCTTTGAGTGAGCGGTGCTGGGTGGGGCCGTCTGGGTTGTCGACCCGGGATATGAGTATCTCGGCGCTGGCGCGTCCCATCTCGTAGCCCACCTGAGAGGCGGCCAGCACGGGTGTGTCGAGAATCTCGGCCAGTTCGTTGTCGTCCACCGTGGCGATCTCGATGTCGCCGGGGATGTCGTAGCTCAGAGCCCCGAGTTCCTCGATGAGCTTCTCGGCGACGCCGTCGTTGCTGCAGCAGAACGCCGTCGGACGGCGTTGATGGGCCATGATGCGGTGGACGACCGCCGCGGCGGATTCCTCCTCATGCGCGAGGATCCCCGTGAGGTCTTCGCAGAAATCGAGTTGCGCCTCTTCCAGCGCGCGCTTGTGGCCCGCCCGCCGATCCTCCGACGTGGAATTGTCCAGCGGCGTGGTCAAGAAGCCAATGTCCTTGTGGCCGCGCTCGACCAGTTCCATGGTCAGCCGGTACCCCACGTCTTCGTTGTCGGTAACCACATAGTCTGTGTCGAGTGAGCGCACGTAACGGTCAATCAGTACGAAAGGGAACGAAGCCCGGTGGAACTTGTCCAGCAGATCCAGAATGCGGTCCGAACCGTGTTGCAGCCAGAACGCGATCCCCTCGATACCGCTGTTGCGGATATCGGCGAGGAAGTCGAGTTCCGCCTCGTTGCTGAAGTGCTGGAAGTAGACCATGGTGTGGAAGTCTTTTTCGGCGGCGCATTGCACGAACCCGCGCACGACCTGGCGCGTGTAATGACATTCCAGCACGGGACAGGCGACCGCGAGGGTTCGCCACCCCGTCATGCGCAACGGTTTCTGGCGTTTCGAGGTGGGGGCCACGAAAGACCCGCGTCCCGGCGAGCGAACGACGTATCCCTCCAACTCCAGGTCGCGCAGGGCCTGCCGTGTAGGATTACGGCTCACGTCATACTTCTTCGCCAACTCGAACTCCGAGGGAACTCGCGCGCCCTCAAGTAATTCGCCATTCTCGATCTGGTTCTTCAATTCGCGTTTGATAAACACGTAAGCGGGAATATCCGGGGGGATCTCGGACATGCTGGTCGTCTCCAGGTCTTACTTGCTGCGCGTTCCACGGGAGCCTATCTATTTTAGCCTACCGTATCGTACATATCGTATCATAGGTGACTCCATGCAATCGAGCTACCCCAAATCCCCAAATCGCCGGATAATTTCGCCGTGGCGCGCGGAGCAAGCTCAGCCTCGCCGGCAACTCGATAGCGGTTTTCACCCACCTGGCGATGGCGTGGCTGAGCGTATCTCGCGCGCAACCAAGCTCTTCTCTTGATGTGCCGGTGCATGCGACGGTCGGCGGTGCGATGCTCGATGAATTGCATCATCCTGTCTGGGTCGATGGTGTCGAAGAACCCGTGGATGTCTGCGTCGAGCACCCAGCTAATCTTGCGCTGTTCGATGCCAACCGTCACGGCGTCCAGCGCATCATGCCGGCTGCGTCCGGGACGGAAGCCGTAGGAGAACCCCACGAATTGTGGTTCATCCGGAAAGCGCGATCTATATCAGCCCAGCGCGGCATGGCCGTAACCAGAAACGCGACATGTGCATTGGTCCTTCAGGCCACCAATCGGTATCCGGCGGCTTTAGAGCAGTTCGTGCACGTACCAACTTCTTCGCTTGGATGCCCGCGTTATTGCTCAGGCTCAGAGGGTGCGTGAAGGTCGGCGAGACTCTGGTGCCCCACGACGGTGCCGTCGTCGTCGATGTCGCGTTTGATCGAACTCAGCGTGCGGTACAATTTCTTGAAATCGACCACGCCTCCGATTGTCAGCCAGACGGTGATCCCCACGCTTGCGGCCAGCATGACAACGCAGTAACCCCACCAGAGTTTCCCCCAGGTCGTATCGGAGATGTCCCATTTCAGCACCTGGAACATCACTGTGCCCGCGAGGAACACCCCGAAAAACACCAGCGTGTACAGCAGCGAGAAGACGTACATAATCTTGTCGTCCCACGTGAATTTCTTGTCCCACCGGAGAGCGGCGAGACCGCGTTTGGGGACGGCGTCCCCGGCGCCGCCTTCGACGGCGTACTCG
The DNA here is from genome assembly GCA_011682535.1 of Nitrospiraceae bacterium. GTDB lineage: Bacteria > Hydrogenedentota > Hydrogenedentia > Hydrogenedentales > SLHB01 > JAACEL01. Next base: position 2,278 of record JAACEL010000117.1, read on the forward strand.
CCGCGGTGGAGCATCTTGTCCATGTCGAACGGCTTGCGGCTGGCCAACAGCGATACGCCGACATAGGCGATACCGGTGATCACCATGCTCCAGAAATAGAGGATCTGTGCGCTGAACGGGCACTTATCCGTGGTCCATTCGTGCTTCGGGAACTCCGTGATGGCCCATTGCCAGATTGCGGGGAATCGCGCGGCGAAGAAGGGGTGGCAGTTCTCCCAGAAGTATGTCAGATACCATCCGCCAATCGACAGGATGAGTCCGACGACGGCGGCCACCCAAGCTCCGGCCGTGTTGCCATACTTCCAGTAGAGACCGCCGCAGATCGTCCAGCCGGCCCAGCCCAGGAAGAACGTCCCCGTGAGGGCGAAGAACATGAGGATGTCCTGTTGCTGTTTGAATAGCAGGCTGAAGAAGAAGATGAAGATGGCCACAGCCAGAATCGAGATGCGCAGCAACCACAAATGGGCTTTGGGCGACATGGGGCGGTTGTCGCGCAGGATGGTCTGGCGGATGGGAAGGATGACGTCCTGGATGAAGATGCTTCCCCACGAGTGCAGGTAGGTGTCGTGGGTGGAGATGAAGGCGGCCAGCATCACGGCCGCGAAGATGCCGACCAGCCCTACGGGCAGGATATGGGCGACCGCGATTGGGACCGTTTGCTGATCCTGGATCTTGGGATTGTCGATTGTATCGAGCACGCCTTGGATTTCGGCTGCCTGCGTTGAGAAATCTTGGTGGTTCATCACGGTGTAGGCGCCGACGGCCAACAGCACGATGGGCAAGGTCTGGATAATGGGACGGAACGAACCGATGACGCGTCCCATGCGAGCGGCGTGGGGCGACTCGGCGGAGGCGAAGTAGCCTTGACTGCCCTGCCAGGCCATGAAGTTCAGGAATGCCCCGAACACGCCCACCAGGAAGTAGGTCGAGTTGAAGTTGTCTGTTTCTCCGCTGTGGGCGGGGTTGAGCAGCGACGCGTCGGCGGGGGCGGTCGAGAACGCCTCGAGTAGTTGCGACCAGTCGAAGTATACGAACAGCAGGTAGGCTCCGATAACGCAAAAGGCGATGTTGCAGAAGGCGCCCTGAAGGAAATCCGTCACGATTACGGCAATCTGTCCCCCCATGAACGTGAAGGCCAGCGACACCGTGAGCAGCATGAGCATGATGATGGCGAAGGTGAGGTCGATCTCCCTGCCCGCGATGGCCACCAGCCACTGCGGCAGGCCGCAGTAGTACTGGAAGAAGCGCGCGCCCACCGCCGGGAAGATGCCGAAATTAAGGATTCCCGATACCCAGGCCATGATGCCGGCGAACACGCGGAAGCGGCGGCTGTACCGGATCTCCATAAATTGTGCCATGGTCAGTACGCGCGTCTGCCGGTACCGGTATTGGATCCAGCCGATCAAGGCGATGATGACGCCAAACGGCAGCAGCATTGTGCTCCACCACACACCCGAAAAACCTGACTTGTAGTACATCTCGAACAGCGCCACGACAGTGATGGCCCCGAGGCCCGAGATACCGTCGGCCACGGCCAGCAGGTATTTCCCTGCGCATCGGTTGGCCGCCAGGAAATCGGCCACGCTTCGTGTGTGCTTCTTGGTGGTGTAGGCCACCGCCGTGATCCCCCCCAGCATCACAACCAGAATCGACCAGTCCACCCACCCGAGATTCATGCCGGCGTTCTCCTTTCAGCGCGTTCCCGTCATCGTCTAGACATAGGAACAATGTACCGCGAATCGGGTCTCAGAAGCGAAGAACCCGCGAAGCGCCTCCATAGTTACGGCAATCCGGAATGCCACGTCCTATGGGGGTGGTTAGGCCGTTTCGAGCGATTTCTTCACCGCTTCTTCGCGGCCTTCTCCTCGAAGTAAGCCCGGCGTCCCTCGGCCATGTAATCCCAAACGCCCTCTGTCCACGTCTGCACCCGGCGCTTCTCGACATCGCTCGAAGCCCGGGCCTGCGCCCGCTCGATCAGGGCCTGTAACTCCGCCATGCGCTCCTCCGTGCCCAGGCACTCCCAGGCCACCCGGGCGTTCTGGTGGTATTGCGTCTCTTTCTTCCGTACTTCTTCGGGATAGTTCAGCGGATTCGAGTAGATGGCCTCGATGCGTTCGTAGAAGGCCTGCATCGGCGCCGCGGCCGCGCCGAAGTAGGCGGTGAAGAACTCGTCGAGCAACGCGTCGGCGTCGATGGCGGGGTCGTCGTACATCTTCATCGTCAGGTAATAGTCGACCTGTTCGCCGATGCCGCACAGGAATACGCCCCGCACGCCGTCGGCGTGATACATCTTGATCTGCTTGGCGAGTGTGTGCGCACTGAAGCCAGGGAAGCAGTGCCAGCCCTGGATGGCGGCGGGTTCCATCGGGAAGCAGTAGTAGTTCCAGAGATAGACGCGCCGGCCGGGTTGCGCCACCCACCGCTTGTAGAAATCCAAGTCGTTTTGCCAGACCAAGGGCGCCCAATGTTGGCGGGCTTGCAGGCAGGGGGCTACGATGACGTTCGGCGCGAGGTCGAACTCGGTGGGCGGATAGGCGTAGACGTGATAGGCCAGCGCGCTGATGAACTTGTCGGGATGGGTCTTGGCGACTTCCTGGGCCACGGCGTCGATGAAACCGAACAGATAGTGCGTGGCGGTGCCGGTGTTGAAATGGCTCCCGCGTTTGTTGTCCTTGTCCTTGGCGAGGGCCTCCTGGCAGGTGTCGCACTTGCACCAGCGCCCGTTGTCCAGGGGCACAATGGCGAAGGTGTCGCCCATGGCGACCTGGTAGCCCTTGATGCCTCTGCCGTCGAAATAGTCGCGCGCGTCCTGGGCGACCTGTTGGATGAGGGCTGGGTTCGTGTAACAGAACTGGCGTTCGCCCGCGCCGCCTTCCTGGCCATGGGCGAAGTATTCGGGACGTGCGCCTTCAAACAACTCGGGGCGTTCGGGGTTCTCCTGTAGGAAGCGATCCTGGAAGCTCATGAACGAATGGTTCCCGCCCCACTTCTCGCCTCCGACGCGCAACCGGCGCCAATAGAGGTCGAGTTGATCGCCCGAGGGGTTGTTCCACTGAGCCTTCACGATGGGCCAGCCGCCGCCGATGCCCTCGCGGTACGGCATCGCCGGGGCGCGCCGCACCTTGCCTACGGCCGCTTCGAGCGTCGGCTTGCTGGGCGCCACGATGTTGAGCGGGGTGGGGCCGTACCAGCGCACACCGCAATGGCGTTCGAGGAAGTCGTACACGGCGTAGCACGTACCTTGGTCGTCGAAGAGGCCCGGCAATTCGATCCGTTGCTCTGGGCCTTCCTGACCGGTCGCGGCGGCGTAGTCGATTTCCTTGCGCCATTCGGCCAGCGTGGTGCCCCAGTTCGTGCCGCGTCCCGCCTCCGCGCGGTTCTCCGGCGTGTCCAGCCAGTCACGACCCATCAAGATGATCGTGTCGGGCCGGATGTCGACGATGTACTCCTGAGGCGCGAAATCTTCGCCTTTGAGGCCCAGCGCGCGCGTCGCCACGCTCTCGCCCACGAGGATGCGCGCGCCAGCCACCTTGGCGCTGTCATCGACGATGGGCAACCGGGCGCCGGTGATCGCCTCGATATAGTGCTGGAGTTCGAGCGCGGCCAGGCGGGCGGCCGGAGTTGGGGGCTGGGTTGTCACAATGCTGGCCCGGGCGCGTCCGTCAGCCGCCAACACGAACGAGGCTGCATCCGCCGATGCCAGGGGGAGTAACAGACCTATCGTTGCGATCATCATGCCGATTCCATGTGTCATGGTTTCTTCCTTTCTCGTTCCGGTACTCTACCATAGCCCAAACCGTGGGCGCGTTTCGCGTGTCCAACGTCTCCAATCGGCGACACGGCCTGTTCTCACCCGCGAATTTGGGATGCCTCTTGAATCTTGCACCTTCAGTTCGGCATCATCGTTTTCGACAAGTGGGCTGGGCCTGTGGCTCTGAAACGGTGGTATCGGCCGGATCTCTGAACCGCCCGATCACAAAGGATAATGGTGATCTCATGAAGGGAATTTGTCTAGCAGGTGGCAGCGGCACGCGATTGTACCCGCTGACGCAGGCGGTCAGTAAGCAGTTGCTTCCCGTGTACGACAAACCCATGGTCTATCACCCGCTGAGCGTGCTGATGACGGCGGGGATACGCGACATCCTGCTGATCTCGACCCCGCACGATCTGCCCATGTTCGAGCGGCTGCTGGGCAACGGCGCCCAGTTCGGCGCACGCCTGTCTTACGCCGCCCAGCCCAAGCCCGAAGGGCTGGCCCAAGCCTATCTCATCGGAGCCGATTTCGTGGGGGATGAACCCTCGTGCCTGGTTCTGGGCGATAACATCTTCTACGGCGGCGGCTTCCGCGAGGCCATCGAAAAAACGGCCGCGTTGACCAAGGGGGCCTGCATCTTCGGCTACCGGGTCGACGACCCGCGCCGGTATGGCGTGGTCGAGGTCAACGAAGAAGGCCGGGCGATCAGTCTCGAAGAGAAGCCCGAGCGCCCCAAGAGCCGGTACGCCGTGCCGGGCTTGTACTTCTACGACGGCAACGCGCCGAAACTTGCCGCGCAGCTCAAGCCGAGTACCCGGGGCGAACTCGAAATCACCGACCTCAACCGTTGCTACATGGAACAGGGCGACCTGCAGGTCTCGCTGTTGGGCCGGGGCATCGCCTGGCTCGACACGGGCACCAACCGCGACCTGATGGCGGCGGCCCAGTTCGTGCAGGCGATCGAGGACCGGCAAGGCCTGAAAATCGCGTGCCTGGAGGAGATTGCATGGCGCAACGGCTGGATTTCGACGGCCGACCTCCAGCGCCAGGCCGAAGCCATGGGCAAGAGTGGGTACGGCGACTATCTGCGGATGTTGGCCATGGAAGCCCGCTAGGCTCCTCGGGCACACGGACTTGCACAGACGGGCACGGACGAGGCCCCCGGCGTTCAGGGGCTTGACTGGAAGCGGGCGAACATGCCAAGATCTTGGCTTCGCTTGATTTCCTGCGGCATAGATTTCCCATAGTCCGTGAATGTGATGCAAGGAGAAGTTCCATGTCAGTGCTCGAAGGCAAAGTGCTGGTCGCCCAAGGCGGCGGGCCGACGGCCGTTATCAACCAGAGTTTCGTAGGGGCGGTGCTCGAATCGCGCAAGTTCCCGCAAGTCACCCGCGTCTACGGCGCGCTGCACGGCGTGAGCGGCATCATCAACGAGAATTTCCTCGATCTGACCGAAGCCACGACGCATAACCTCGAAGCAGTCGCTCAGACGCCGTCGTCGGGACTGCTTTCGACGCGCGACAAGCCGGATGTCGAGTATTGCAAGAAGATCTTTGAAGTCTGCCGCACCCATGGCGTGCGCTACTTCTTCTATATTGGCGGCAACGACAGCGCCGATACGTGCCGGATCGTCGACGAGGAATCGGACAAAGCCGGGTATGAGCTGCGCGTCATCCACATCCCCAAGACCATCGACAACGACCTCAAGGTCACGGACCACTGTCCGGGCTTCGGTTCGGCGGCCAAGTTCGTGGCGCAGGCCTTTTCGGGCGGCAACCTCGACAACCGCGCCATCCCCGGCGTGTACATCGGCATTGTGATGGGACGTCACGCGGGTTTCCTAACGGCGGCCTCGTGCCTGGCGCGCAAATACCCCGATGATGGCCCGCACCTCATCTACCTGCCCGAGCGTCCGCTGACGAAGGAGCGCTTCCTGGCCGACGTGAAGGCGGCGTACGAGAAGTACGGCCGTTGCGTCGTGGCGGCTTCGGAAGGCATCGTGGGCCCCGACGGCGAGGCGATTGCCGCGCAGTTTACCAACGGCGAAGAGGACGACCACGGCAACGTGCAGCTTTCGGGCACGGGCGCGCTGGGCGATCTACTGAGTTCGTGGGTGAAGAACGAACTGCACATCAAGCGCGTGCGCGCCGATACGCTGGGTTACCTGCAGCGCAGCTTCCTGGGTTGCGTGAGCGAGGTCGACCAGTTCGAGGCGCGCGAAGTCGGCGAGAAGGCCGCCCAGTTCGCCATCTGGCACAACCGCGACGGCTCGGTGGCCATCCGCCGCATCGGCGACTACGCGGTCGAGTACTTCCTGACGCCGCTGTCGACGGTCGCGCGCGAATCGACCCAGATGCCGGACGAGTTCATCAACGCCGAAGGCAACTACGTGACCGAAGCGTTCAAAAACTACGTGCGCCCGCTGGTGGGCGACCTGCCGACGATGGAACGCATCGCGGCGCCGGTAGTCGAAAAGCTGCACAAGGACTGAGCGTCCCCTTGAGCGACGAACGATGGGCCCTGCGGCAGGCGCCGCGGGGCCTATCGCTTTTTCATTCGATTTCAAGGACCCTTTTTGCCTAGGATGCGGGGGCACAACGCAGGCGAACACCGCTGGAAACCAGCCGAGAGGAGCAGTCATGGTGAAGATGAGGCGTTACGGGGTTACGGCGCTGGTAGGACTGATGTTGGCGGCAGGAGTGGCGGCAGCCGAACCAATTCCCTTGGTGCGTGCGCACGCTCACAACGACTACCGCCACAAACGCCCCCTCCTGGACGCCCTGAGCCACGGGTTTTGCAGCGTCGAGGCGGATGTGCATCTCGTGGACGGGGCATTACTCGTGGCCCACGATCTCGAGAACGTGCGTCCGGAACGAACGCTGCAAGCGTTGTATCTGGACCCGTTGCGCGCGCGGGTCAAGGCGAATGGGGGCAGCGTATATCCCGGTGGGCCGCAGTTCTCGCTGCTGGTGGACATCAAGAGCAGACCGACGACGACGTATGCCGCCCTGCACGAGGTGTTCGCCGAATACGCGGAGTTATTCACCAAGGTGGAGGGAGACACGGTAACGCCGGGCCCGGTCCTCGCGCTTATCTCAGGCAATCGTCCCGTCCGCCAGATCGCAAAGCAACCGCTGCGTTACGCGGCCATCGACGGCCGCCTGGACGACCTGGATTCGGATGCCCCGGCCCACTTGATTCCCTGGATCAGCTCCAGTTGGGCGAGTTTCTCAGACTGGAACGCCGTAGGCGACCTGAGCGAGGCGGACCGGAAGCGCTTGGACGAGGTCGTGCGAAAGACCCATGCGGCGGGCCGGCGTTTGCGGTTCTGGGGAATGCCGAATCCCGCCTCGTGGCCGGTGCTCTACGAAGCGGGCGTGGATCTGATCAACACGGATAATCTGGCGCGACTGGAGAAGTTCCTGCTGGAACAGAAGCGTGCAGAGGAGGGCAAGAATTGATGACACGGGTTGGTGTGTTGGTCTTCTTGGCCATGTGCGTGGCAAGTCTGAGCGCCGCCGGAGAAAAAGATATGGACGACTTGATTGTGGTGGCCCACCGTGGTGTCGTCGAGGACGGTCTGACGGAGAACAGTCTGGCGTCGCTCGAAGAGACCATCCGGCGGGGGTATACCCACATCGAGGTGGACATCTGCCCCACGAAGGACGGGCGGGCGGTGTGTCTGCATGATCGTAGTCTCAAACGGATCGCGGGCGTGCGGCGCTTTATCGACGAGGTCACGCTTGCGGAGTTGCGCGAGCTGGTGCCGGAGGAACGGGTGCCCAGTCTAGCCACGTTCGCCAAGCGGTGCGCGGGACGAATAGCCCTGATGCCGGACGTCAAACGCTGTCCCCCGGCGGTGATGGACGCCTTTGTGGCCGACATTGAATCGGCGTTGACGGAGAACGGCTTGATGGAGAACGCGCTCTTCATCGGACGGTTGGATGTGGGCAAACGCTTTGAGGGCAGGGCGAGACTCGCCTGGCGCGTGCCGCTCAAGGTGGCGCAGGAGAAGCGGGATATGCCGCGGGAATCCGTCTTCATCTTCAATGAAGCCGCGGATTTCACACAAGAAGACGTGAAAGGATTCCAGGAACTGGGCCTAACCGTCGTGGTCAGCGTCAACACGCAACACTATCCCGACAAAGAAACCGGCGCGCAGGGACGTGAAGATATCGTCCGGCTGCTGGAATGGGGCGTCGACGGAATCCAGATCGATTCGATATACGATGACCTGGTATTCGCACCCGAGCCAAAGACGGAGAACTGAGACGTACGGGCACCGCAAGCAGTGCCCGCGTATGGCGCCGACCGGCCGTCAGGATCTCGCGTAGGCGACGGCCTGCTGCATCAGGGCGAGGGCTTCGCCGATGCGGGCGGGCTCTTCGAATCCGTAGGAAAGGCGAAGCTGGCACGTGCCTTGTTCGGCGCGGTCGCCTTTGGGATGGACGCAGTATTCGCCGGGGATGTAGATGACGCGGGGATGCTGGGCGCCGGGGGGGCCGTCGAGATCGGGGTCGCCGGTCGTGCGGGCGAGGAAGTGGAAGAAGCGCGACTGCTCGGTAGTGGCGACATCGCGGAACGTGAGGTAGAAGTAGAACCCCGCCTGACCGCCGACGCAGTCTTCGAGCGCGTCGCCGAGGCGCTCGTCGATCCAGCGGCGGGTCTGGAGAGCCTTGGCGCGGTATCCCTCGTTGACCCGCCGCAATTGCTCGTCTACGTGATGGTCGATAAGGTACGCGGCGATCTCCTGGTTCAAGAGCGGGGCGCTGAACCCGACGTCGCTGGTGCGCTGGGTGAGCGCCTGGACGAGGCCGCCATCGGGTCCCATCAGATAACCGATGCGCAACGCCGGGGCCAGAATCTTGGACAAGGTGCCGATTTCGTAGACGATGCCGGCGTCGTCGAACAGGAATCCGGAGATGGGGGGCTCGACGGCGGGGTCGTGAATGAGGAACTCGTAGGCTTTGTCGAGGATCAGCGGCACTTTGCGCCCCAGCCGGCGGGACAAGCCGGAGACGATCTCGACGAGCGCCTCGCGCCGGGGATTGCTGAGAATGCTGGACGTGGGATTGCTGACCGTGACGATGTAAACGAAGGCGATGCCGGCTTGGCGGTCGCCCAGGGCGTCGAGCTTAGCGCGCACGGCGTCGGCGTCGATGCCGTGGGCGTCTTCAGGCACGGTGATAACCTCGAATCCTTTGCGCTCGAGGGCGTCGCAGTAGATGTAGTACATGGGATCCGACGTAATCACAATCCCCGGTTTGAGCACATCGGACAAGGCGTCGAGTATGCTGGTCGCGCCGCTGGGGCCGATGAGGGTGGTCTTGGTAGCGAGGATGTCGCGGGTCAGGCCGCCGATGCGGTGGGTGCTGTGGAAGTTGATGATGGCGTCGATAAGCCTGCGCGAGCCGGTGGGGCCACCGTAATTGAAGGCTTGCCGATGCTCCTCGGGATGGGTGCGGACGTAGTCAAAGGCCTCGAACAGGCGTTGGTCGGGGATGGTGCGCTCGTTGACATAGCCCACGCCGAGATTAATATCGCATCCGTCGCGGAAATCGCCCGCGAACGCCGCCATCATGCGGTTGACCGGCGAAGGCACGCAGGACAGAGCGCCATATTCCGACAACAACGCGCCGCTGAGACTCAT